>JAAZXA010000053.1 GCA_014240385.1 Methanobacteriota archaeon
AGGAAGTCAACCACGAAAGCGGAAAGAATTGCCCAAAATGCCAAATTATTACCATCAATAACTGGCTTCATCTTTGCAGTTCCAGACATCTCATTCCTCCTCCTGTTCAGGTGCTGCTGGCAAATGTAACATGATATCGGCCAACATCTGCGCTCCATCTTCGACTCGTGTCATCAAAGTCAAATCATTCAGAGATTCTGGACGAGCGATGTCAAACATCAAATCCAACACATAACGGATAGAAAGATGAGTGAAACGGACAACTTCTGGGTCGACATTCATCAATTCTTCTTCGGGAAGTAAGGTGATTAAGTCGGGTAAATCATCCAATACTTCATCCATAGCCTGTTCTACTTCTTCGACGATATCATCAGCTTGGGATTGTAGCATCTCATCCATGGTCATGCCCATTTTCTGTGAAGATTTTCTGGACTTTTTCTGGGCTTTTCCGCCTAACTTTTCACTGGATTTCAGACTCTCGTAAGAGACTTCTTCCGTTTCTCCGGAGTCAGTACTAACTCCGTCTTCCACCAATTTACCAAGTGCTGCCTTCAAAACTTCGGTTAACACTGCTGGCTCGATGTCGAGTTTGTCTGTTATCTCGGATTCTTCCAGTTTTGCTGCGATAGCAGCGACAAAATCATCATTGATGATATCCGAACCAAGCATGTTTGAAAGCATCGGTAAGGCCCAATTTGGGTCTCCCATACTAACCCCTACATCGAAGGTACCCTCACGGCTACCTACCGTTCCGACATCGGCCGGTGGTGGCACGAATTCCTTGCGCGCATGCTTGTGTAATTGATCAATTAATTTTCTCATATTGAGAGGTTTGGCCAATACTTCCGAGATGCCTGCCTTAGCTGCTGCGACCATGAAATCCGTAGAAGTTACTCGTGAAAGCAAAATAATTCTGCATTTGAAGGAAAATTCTGGGTCAGACATCATGCGCGAAGCCGCATCAATCGGGTCACCTGCCTTCCATTCCGCATCCATTACTACAACTTCTGGCATGGTTGCCAAGGCTGTTGCTTCAGTTTGACGCATGGTAGAGCCACGAGTGACATCGAAGCCTTCGCGCTCTAGAGTATTGGCCAACAAATTACGGCGGCCCTCATTCTCATCAGCGATAATTACCTTGACCATGTAGGCACCCCAGCAGCCTATGGCTGCCATTGGATTCATCAAGATGTCCCAAGATGTACATCAATAGCGGGGGATAGTAGAGTCTACTTCTCGTGACCAATGGTCAATTCCACCGGTCAAATTCCACAAACGAGAAGCGTCCCAACCATTTTTTGCCAACATTATTGCAGCCATTGTTGAACGACCTCCATGATGGCAATAAAGCAATATATCTCGGTCTGAAGGGATCGAATCAAGATGCTGAAGAATATCGACATGTGGAATTAATTCATCAACAAAAGAAAGTGAAGCAATACTTCCCTCTCCAATACTTCGAACATCAATAACATAAGGAGCCCAACCGGCATCCATCTTTTCAACAACTGCATCTGGAGAAATCTCCTGAACCATGCTCTCAACGGGGTCTGAGGGGCGCACATTAACTTGTGTATTAGCACAATACCCCTCTATGTCCATCAATTCAGTAACTACAGGACGCGCAGAATCCTTCGAGGCACGAACACCACGGAATCTCATCTCAAGAGAATCATATAACATTAATATTCCAGATAGAGGTTGACCTATTCCAAGAACTAACTTCAGAACTTCATTGGCTTGTAAAGTGCCAATAACTCCTGGTAAGACTCCTAAAACGCCACCTTCAGCACAAGAAGGAACCATCCCTGGAGGTGGAGGTTTAGGGAAAATATCACGATAATTAACCCCGCCATTCAAATTGAAAACACTAACCTGCCCTTCAAAACGATGAATCGAGCCATAGACCCAGGTGATTCCAAGCATCTCACAGGCATCGTTTACCAAGTAACGAGTTGGGAAGTTATCTGTGCCATCAACTACAACATCATGTCCTTCAAGAACCGAAAGCGCATTGATAGATGTCAACCGCTCCTCGACAACAGTAACCGAAATAGAATCATCAAGAGCATGAATCCGCGACCTTGCACTAACGGCCTTATTGACTCCCACATTTGCAGCATCATGCAATATTTGGCGCTGCAAATTGGATAAGTCAACCACATCATCATCGATGATAGTCAAGTGACCAATTCCAGCCGCTGCCAGATAGAGAATGACGGGAGAGCCAAGACCGCCCGCCCCAACCACTGCAACTCTAGCATTACGAAGCCTAACTTGGCCTTCCATACCGACTTGTGGTAAAATGATGTGACGGGAAAAACGCTGCAAGTCTGCTGCAGACAACTGCTCGCCCATGTAGTATGCCTCAATGTTGGTTGTCTTCAAGCCAGCGCTCAGCATCCATTGCAGCCTGACAACCCATTCCGGCAGCAGTTATGGCTTGACGGTATCGAGTATCGACAACATCGCCGGCTGCAAAAACTCCAGCAACACTGGTCATGGAATGCTCCTTATGTAGGATGTACCCTTCTTCATCGGTCTCAACTTGACCTTCCAAGAAAGCGGTTATCGGCTTATGGCCGATGGCAATAAAAGCACCAGTTGAGGAAATCTCCTCTCGAGAACCATCACGCGGATCCTCAAGAACTGCACCAGTCAATCCACTATCATCTGATAACCACTCGACAACCTGGCGGAATGGGCGTATCTCAATTTTCTCATGAGTTCTAGCCCTGTCAAGCATGACCTTGGAAGCCCTCCATGTATCACGCCTGTGCAGAATGGTTACTTTGGAAGCAAAACGTGTTAGAAATGTCGCTTCTTCCATTGCCGAATCTCCGCCACCAATCACCAATACTTCCTCATCTTTGAAGAAAGCACCATCACAAGTTGCACAAGTCGAAATTCCACGACCTTTTTGGGCATCTTCACCTTCAACTCCTAACCAAATAGCCTCGGCACCAGTACAGATGACTATTGAATGTGAAAGGAATGTCTCTCCTTCAACTACAACCTTAAAGGGGCGTCCAGAAAAATCCACACTCTCAACATTCTTGTCTTCTACTTCCAAACCAAAGCGCTCTGCTTGCTCTCGTAAATGCATCATCATTTCAGGGCCAGTTACGCCGCTTGGATAACCAGGAAAGTTCTCGACATCGCTAGTCAACATCAATTGTCCACCCGACATATAGCCTGCAAACATTAGAGGTTTTAGCATCGCTCTTGCAGAATAAAGTCCCGCAGTGTACCCAGCAGGGCCACTGCCGATAATAATCAGGTCCCGTATACCATCAGTCATGAGCCTGTGGCAACAAGCCCACGCCTTCAACATTGGCTTGAATGGAACTGTTAAATCCATGCAGGTGGAAAAAATATAAACATGATAATACTATTAATTGATACAAAATAACTTTTGAGTAGGATAAAAAAAGGTGCGCCCCCGATTTCTAATTAACTGAAATCCACACCTCTATACATTTCAAGGAAAACCACTCCGCAACAACATGGACGTAGTATCTCACGCCATCTGGGGCCGACACCTAACTCACGGACGCCTCAACTGGAAACTAGCAGCAGCCATGGCTGTTCTCCCAGATCTCTTAGCATTCGTTCCTTCAACAATCGTCCAACTGCTTAGCGGTAAACCACGTGTTAATATCGATGAAAATTCAGTGACTTCAGACCTCCCCTCAATCGCTTGGCAGATGTACCAAATCAGCCATTCATTAGTTTGGACCTTTGTACTATTCCTTTGTATCTGGGGTACTCTAGAATACATCCTGAAAAAACAACAAGGAGAATTACTGAAAGCCGGCAAATATCTACAAAATGAGATGAAACCAAGAACTGCTGCAACCCTGATGATTATTCCGTGGATCTCTCATATCATCATCGATATGCCAACCCATACGCACAGATTCTTTCCAACTCCGTTCTTGATGCCCTTTTCGGACTTCATGATTGACGGAATAATGTGGTCTACCTGGTGGGTATGGGGACTGAACGTTATTGCAATAATTGTCGTATGGCGTATCCTAAATCAAAGGACTGCTGCTATGGCGTCAATTGAACCTCGAGCATGAGATACTAATCGTGGCTCTACTTGTTCAGGGGCGGCACCTGGGCCAATAATTCCCAATCCAATCGGTTTGTCATACTCTAATTGCAATTCAAGAATTGTCTTGACAACTGCTTGACCTAGTACCAAACCGTGTTGCGTTTCGCCCTTTTCGATTATTCCAAGACAAGCAGCACCATCTATGTCGTCGCGTAAAACTAACCCTTTCAGCGCCAATGGAATCTCAAGTGAACCCGGAACCCAAATGACCTCGACGACTTCGATTCCAAAGTCCTCTGCACGGGCTTTTGCTACCTCTAACATCTCTTCCACATTCTCACGATGGAAACGGGCGCAGACTAGTCCTATTCGTGCCATATCATTCACTCCGGTGCATCATACGTTCAACAGTATCTACGACAGCCTGTGTTCTGGCATCGATTTCGACATTGACTTCATCACCCACAGACTTGTTGCCAAATCTTGTGCGCGTCAATGTTTCAGGGATGAGGGCAACGCTGAATTCATCACTATGAGGATTGACAATTGTTAATGAGCAACCATCCAAAGCAATGAAACCCTTTGCTGGAATATACTTCATCCATTGCTTATCAATCTTGAAACTCATCATACCATCTTCAAATGAGTTGATTCTTGCCTTACAAGAAATATGTCCAGAAACATCATGGCCACCGATTTCATCTCCGACTTTTGCGGCTCTTTCATAGTTGACCTTGTCTCCAATTTGTAATTCTCCAAGGGTGGTGACGTTGAGTGTCTCATCAACAATGTCAAACCAAACCTGTTCTTCAGAAAATCCAACTACGGTTAAACACACTCCATCGAGGGCGATAGATGCTCCTTGTTCAACTGCGCTCATTTCGGGAATTGAAATGCTCAAGGTATTATTGTTGAATGAAACTACTTCTCCCATTCCCATAACAATTCCTGTGAACAAAAAACCCACCTCAGTCCTCGATTTCTTCAAGTCTCTTGTTAACACTCCAAAGGTTGATTATTTTGGAAATTATCTTGCGTGTGCCATCAAGGTCATCGCTTAGGCCTTCAACTCTAACGACTTGAATCTCTTGGAATCCGCGCTCATCTAAGGCTTTACGAATTGAATTTTCTGCATGCTCTTGATCATACCCCAAAGCGATTATATTGGGTTGGATTTTTGGCAATATGTCAAAGATTGGAACATCCGGTGGGTTCCCAATGATGGTTTCATCTACTGGCTTTAGTCCTTGTACCATACGTTGTCTCATATCTTGACCAGTCACTGGTTCATGCTTGCGCTTCCTTACTGTATCATCGTGGGCGACAACTACACACAAGTGGTCGCCAAGAGCCTTTGCCTGTTCCAAATAATGTAGGTGCCCAGCATGAAGTAGGTCGAAAACACCCACTGCCATGACTCGCTTCATTTTTTCACCTCTGCGAGTATTTCAGCACCAGAAACAAAAGGGATATTTCTTGCTGTTGCCCATTGTTTTGCAGCCTCTACTGACAAAGCAGCATCACCATCTGGCTGTAGCATTTCGGCTCCAATGACAACTGGTACAAGTCCAGCGGCTCTAGCCATTGCCACCGCTAATTCGGTATGCCCTTGGCGTTGGGTCAAGCCGCCTTCGGTTTCTCGACAAACTGGAATATGCCCCGGAGTGCGGAACTCAGAGCCTAATCGCGCAAGAGCATTTTCGTTGCCGATACATTCTGTATACAATTCTGCAAAGCGGCGTGTTGTAAGGGAACGGTCGCGGTCGGTAATTCCTGTGAAAGTGTCGCGATGATTCAATGATAATGTGAAGGCGGAGCGTGAATCATATTGCAAATCATTAGTGACCAATTCAGAAAGTACAGGATACTTGACTACCAAATTAGAATCCGTGTGCAAATCTTGTAAAAATGGTAGGCAAAACAACTCGCCGACTTCATGCCCTATTGCAAGGAATAGCAAGCCGCCGCAGTCACTTCGTAATTGGCGCATCGCTGCAGGCGTGGCGGCGGCGGCTGGAAACAACAAATCTGTCTCCCCTTCCCTCCATTCTGCATCAAAAACGCAGATTGGTCGGCCTTCTCGAAAAGCCTGAATAGCCGCACCTAGACCACTCATCGAAGGTGCCGAGAAGCGATACTGACATGAACCTCACTACTAACTTGCTTAGACCAAAGGACGCTGTTAACTGCATATGGTTTTGAAGGGGGACGGGTTCGGCCGGCTGCCACTGTGGGGGTAATGTCGTTATGCCAATAAGAATGGGGCCGGCGGGAGTACCACTCTCGTGTAAAGGAAGAACAATTGTAGAGGGTATGGATGATGTCATATCTTTGGGCTTAGATACCATGGAAATCCAAACAGTTAGAATGGTGCAACCACACCATTTTGATCAGTATTGGCAGGCCGGAATACTATCCCATAAGGCTGAATTTGAGATGAATATTCACGGCCCTTATTACGCTGAATTACTCGGAGATAGAGTGCAAAGGAATCGTGCTCTTGCCAAGCTAGAAGCAAGCATGCAAGCCGGCAAGGTCCTCAATGCACGCCATATCACAACTCACGTCGGGCCTTATGGCGAGATGGGTCGTGGACAAGCAGCCAATGAACAGGTTGCCAATGTCATGGCAGGAATCGTCGAGCGCTCTAAACAGCTTTGGGAAGATGAAACCGAACATCCAGCCTTCCCATGGCTAGAAGATGGAACTCCAATGAAGGTCGGAGTGGAAACCAGCGGCCGTCAAGAATTATGGGGGACATTAGAAGAAGTTCTCGAAGTTGTTAACCACGTCGAAGGAACTGTACCAGTTCTCAACATGGCACATATCCACGCTCGAGGCCATGGTCGCTTGAAGACAAGTGAGGATTATGGGGAATTATTCGACCAAGTTAGGACAACCATTGGAACAAAGACATTCTATTGCCACTTCTCTGGTGTTGAGCATCTCATGGGTAATGCCCAGCACTACACTCAAATCAAGAAGAGCGACTTGAATTTCGAGCCACTCGGAGAATTCCTAATCGAAGAAGGAGATTGGCTAGATGTCACCATTATCTCGGATTCACCACTATTGGAGCACGATGCAATGTATATGATGCAGAATATCGAGCGTAGCCGCCACAAGCAATTAGAGCGTAAAGCAAGAGAAGACCGCCGCCGTGCATTGGCAGCTCAAGCCGGTATGACACCTGAAGAGATGGAAGCACGTGAAAAGGATGAAGCCGAAAAGAGAATCGCTGCTCAAGAAGCACCTGCTGAGAAGAAGACTGAAGCAAAGGTCGAAGAAAAGAAGGTCGAGGAAAAGAAGCCTGAAAAGAAAGATACGAAGAAGGGTGCAAAGAAGGAAGATGGTTTCTTTGAAACATCATCAGATGATGATGATGACCTCTTCTGATTACAGTATTCCATGCCGCAATTGTTGAAAGGTAATGCGCGGTGGAAGCAATCCCAAGGGACAGTAACTCAGTTGGGAGAGTGCCAGACTGAAGATCTGGAAGTCGCCGGTTCAAGCCCGGCCTGTCCCACTTTGACCCACCGCTAAATAGCAAAGTGAGACAGGTCGTGCTTTCACATTCGCACTTCCTTCAATGTTTAATGAATTTTAAAGTGATTTAGTGTTGAGTGGATTTCAGTCCAGTGCTCAGGTGCGAAGTACAAAAAACTTCAATGCTTGATAAATTGTGAGGTTTTTCGACTTCTTGACTCATTCTTCCTGAGATGGATAATGTTGTTTACAGTATTTTGATGCTGAGTGGGCCTCAGTCTAGAATTCGTCTTCAAGCCTCGGCCTGTCCCACCACGATATGCATCACTTAACGTGATGTGAAAACCGTGCTTTGAATAATGGAAATAGATGAGAAGGTCCAAAAGTAGGTCTACTACCCACAAAATAGGAGTCGTTGAGGTGGATTACTCTTGGTTAACCGCTGCCAACGATGAAATCTTGAGTATGATTGCAGGAGTGGCTTGGTATTTTTTGCTGGTACTAGTCAATCTCAACAAATATACCAATAAACCAGCATTGCATATTGTTGGGATGCGAAGAAGCCAAGGAGAAAATACCCAAGCATATTCTATGAGGGAACGCAAAGAATCAAGAGCATATACCAAGGCCTATTTGCTACCGCTAATTCTCGTATTTTGCGGGTTTTTGTTCAAAATATCAGCATTTATTCTAACCACAGTGGGCGTTGATATTGGGTTATTTGAGGTGGCTAAGATCTTTATGAATACATGGCTAGCACTGCTTTTGCCAATTGTAATCATGGTATTATCAATCATTTTTGATTTGTATATCGCTAGCATGTTGTTTGGTAATGGAAACGAAGCATAAGTAGCATCTTTCCAAGCGCTAAAGTGAGTCAAACCAGAACTAATACGAACCCGGTAAGGGCACTCTTCTACAGAAATCCAGTTCACTATTTACTTGCGAATTCTTGAAGGAAAAACGCGGTGAATAAATCACCCTTTCTCAGTTTACATCACTAAGAAGCGAGACTTGTAAGGCATGTAACTCTGCAAGGCCTTTCTCTGCGAGGTTTAGTAGTGCATCATTCTCGGCTCGAGAATATGTTGCTTCTTCACCAGTACCTTGAATTTCAACGAAGCGGTCATCGCTGGTCATGATGACATTCATGTCAACATCAGCATTACTGTCGAGGATATAATCGAGGTCAAGCCAAGTTGACCCGTCTATCAGACCGACGCTGATGGCTGCGATATCATGTTCCATGACTGCATTTTCATGAGCGGTTGCTGCATCACCAGTTAGGGCTGCAGGAATGAAGCCTGCACGGCTCTGCTCGAAAGTTGGACGCTGTTCAAGAGGTAAGCATGTCCCTGAAGCGATTAGTCTGCGCACTGCAAGACGAAGAGCAATTCCTGCTGCTGTTATCGAAGCACAGCGAGTACCTCCATCTGCGTTGAGGATATCACAATCGACATTCAATGAGATCGGTCCAAGCGCCTCAAGGTCAACTGCTGCACGTAGTGAACGAGCGATGAGCCTCTCGATTTCGAAGGTGCGTCCTTTTGCACCTCTACGCTCACGGCGGAAGCGTGAATCTGTTGAGCCTGGGAGGAGCGAGTATTCTGCATTGACCCAGCCTTTGGTAGAATCGCGAGGGAACCAGCCGGGAAGGCGTGCATCCTTAGAGACGCAGATAAGAACAACAGTATCTCCTTGCTTGTAAAGAAGAGAGACAAGAGCATTGGAAGTGAAATCAAATTCCACTGATACTTCTCTCATCTGGTTTGGGTCGCGGTCTGTTTCTACGCCGGTTTTGAATTTGGCCATGGGCTGGGCGATGGCCCTTGCTCAATCAACCCTTCGTATACCTCAAGTTGAAGAAAGGGAAGCCTCTGGAAAATCTATGAGTCAGCCTGAGCCGGTTATTTGCGCAGTTGCGAGAACACCAATTGGCAAGTTCCTTGGTGGCCTTTCTTCGATGAGTGCTGTTGAGCTTGGAGTGGTTGCTGTCAAGGCAGTTATTGAGCGCAGTGGCGTTGATATTGACATGGTTGATGAGGTATTATTCGGCCAAGTTCTGCAAGCAGGTGCTGGTCAAGCGCCCGCAAGGCAAGTCGCTTTAGGAGCGGGACTTCCAAATTCAATCGCTGCTACAACTATCAACAAAGTTTGCGGCTCTGGGTTGAAGACCGTCATGCTGGCTGCAACCGCCATCAGGGCAGGTGAACACCGCTGCATCATTGCTGGCGGAATGGAATCGATGTCAAAGGCACCACATTTCATCAATGATGGACGTAAAAAGCGCAGACTTGGAGATTTTGAGATGCATGATTCTCTAATTCATGATGGTTTGTGGGATGTCTACAATAACGTGCATATGGGTAATACTGGTGAGACAGTTGCCAAGGAGCATGGGATCAGCAGAGATGATGCTGATTCATTCTCAGTTCGCAGTCATACTCGTGCTGCCCAAGCCTGGGATAATGGCTGGTTTGATTGGGAAGTTGTGCCTGTTTCCGTACCACAGCGACGTAAAGACCCAATATTGGTTGAGAAAGATGAAGGCTTCAGGGGCGATACAAGCATGGAAAGCCTTGGAAAATTACGGGCTGCCTTCGACCGAGATGGACAGGTGACTGCTGGTAATGCAAGTCAGATTTCTGATGGGGCGGCTGCAGTATTGGTTGCAGACCGCGCTCTTGCTGAAGAGCAAGGGTGGGAAATCATCTGTACAATAGTTGACCAAGTAACCAGCGGGCTTGAGCCTGCAAAGGTCATGAGTGCGCCAATTCCCGCTATTCAGATGCTATTGACACGCAATGATTTGGTTGTTGATGATGTTGACCTGTATGAGCATAACGAGGCTTTTGCTGCTGCATCATGTTCAGTTGCCAAGG
>JAAZXA010000074.1 GCA_014240385.1 Methanobacteriota archaeon
ATGGGCGCATGCCAACAAAACTTTCGCAAATAACACGAACGTGGAAATGGTCCATTGAACCCGTTAGGTCAACAACCTCAATTTGGGCATCTGGAAGCACTTTTCGCACTTCATCGGACATCCATTCTACGCTCGGCATCTACGTCTCCGGTCACCTGCGGGGGCAAGGATGCTTTCAACCATTGTCTTATCGCAGCCTACATGGCAGAGGGTGAAGAGAGGCGCCCACAACTGCTGCGTGACAGTGTTTGGCTAACTGCAGCGGACCTGATTTCTATCTTTGCAGGTTTACTCGGACAAGTCATTCTAACGCATGCTCTTCTCTCGGAAGAATACGGATTGTTTGTTGTACTCATCGATGCCTTTGCCTTGATGTTTATGCTAATTGATGCCGGTTTACCTACTATCATCACTCGAGATATCCCCAGAGCCCGAGGACAAGCCAGAGATTTGGTCCATAGAACCTTGAGGATTCAAGCAGTCTTAGCAGCAATTTTCCTGCCAATTGGTTTGTTTAGTGGCTTTCTCATTTGGCCTAATATTCCGGTTCTATTGTTGATTTGTTGTTCATTGATTCCAATTTTCCATATCTTCACCTATGCTCATAGAAGTGCACTGCGAGCTCTGGGGGAAGCAAGACAAGAAGCAGTCGTCAAAGTTCTTGAGAGATTGGTAGTTACCTCAGGCTATGCAATTCTCCTTTGGAATGGGGTTTCAAACCCAACATGGTATGCGCTATCATTCCTCAGTGGAGTCATAATTAGTTTAGGCTATGCAGTATGGAAGGGTGAGAAAACGACTCGACTCTATACTGGGGAGGAAGGTGAAGATGTATTGCTCGATGCTAAACAGTTACTCCTCTCAGCCCTTCCTTTTGCTGTAACACTCGGTATTCTGCCACTCCTTGGAAGAATGGAAAAAATCATGTTGGCAAGTTGGGATACATATTCCAGTGCAGCATTGTTCCACGTGGCATATCTTGCATATTTGGCGGGCCTAACCGTTCCTCAAGCCATGAGAGCGGCTTTCTTACCTATCCTTGGTGATTCAAGAAAAGAATCTCAAATAACCCTCAAGGAAGTTCGAAAAGCACGAAATCTCGTAAACCTCCTGATTCCAATCGGCATGATTGGTGGGGCAATTGTTGTCTACTTCCTTTTCCCATTATCTTTCCCAGAACAATATAATGATGGAAGCATGGGTAGGACTGCATTCGAGTTATTCCTCTTGATGTCAGCAGGCTGGGCAGCGACCATGTTAGCGGTGCCAACCTATGTCGAAGTTTGCGCAGGTAAGAGGCCGTGGTTGTTCACACGAATGCTTGGTGAAGCGGCAGTAATTGCTATCATCGTTGCAATATTTGCAATTCCTGCTTGGGGAGTAATGGGTGCTGTAATCTCAAGTATTAGTGCAGCCATTGCACTCTTATTCTCATCAATTCATCATTCAAACACTGGTTTTGATGGAAATCAAAGTTACATGATAGTAAGTATTGTTTGTTTCAGTGCAGCGGTATTCATCGTCTGGCTAGGACTGAATAATTCTGCTTCATTACCTGCAAGCGTTATTATCGGAGCTATTCTTTGTTTTACGCCTTGGTTATTGATGAAACCAGAGTTCAAGGTTTCTCCAGAATGCGAGTGAATAGTTTCTCCAATTCCTTGGAAACATGTTCTTTCTCAAATATATCTGGTAATTGTATGGTTTCTTCAGATTTCAAAACTGCTTCAACCGCATCAGCCAATGCTTCTGGGGCCCGTTCTTTAGCAATACAATGAGGGGGTAGCCAATTTTTCAAGTCTCCAATATCCACTGAAACGACTGCTAAGCCACAAACAACAGCCTCACGAGCAACCAATGGACCTGACTCTCGCCTACTGGTTATCAATGCAATATCACAAGCATGCATCCTATCATGGACAATATTTCTAGGAACATTAGGTAAATCCCCTACCTTCACCCGCCAGCCTCTTGTTTCCAATTCACGGCAAGTCTGTAAGGCAAGATAATGATCCTTTTCAGGACGCTTTGAATTAGCGGGGAATAAGACTTCCAATTCACCTCGTCGCCATCTGCCTTGCCATTTTTCAATCGGCCGATGTAGTTTTTCAGGCACCTCGACATGACATGGAATTACTAAGGAATTTTGCATCTTTTCGGCTAATTTGTCACTCACTACTACTAATTGTTTAATTGATTTTAGCAATTGAATTATTCTTGATGAATAATTGGCAGATAAGCCAATCTCAATATCATGCCCATGAGCTGTTGCAATGCAAGGTACAGAATATTGCACCGCCAATTTTTGTGCTAAAACTGCTGCCGGCCAAAGTGTGTGAACACTAACAATATCAGGGTGCCAATCACCAAGCCAATTCTCAACTCTCTTTGCCTGACGTTTTATCGAAGCGGAAGTCCAACTTGGGAAGGGATGGTCTGGAAAAGCAGTATAACGGATTGTCAATACTGGATGCTCTTCAAACTCAAATTGACGGGGTGCTTTTGCAACACCTTGCATTGTTGATCTTCGTTGTTCATGCATCCTCAACATCCGAGGTAAAGTATTCACCACCTTGACCTCATGGCCCATTTCACGAAGTAAGCGAACCCTGTCGGCAACAAAAGCGCCACGTGCAGGGTTTTCTGGCAGGGGGTGAAGTAAGGTCAACAGGAGAATCCTGGTCATCCAACCACCTCATGCAAGGGCTGAATTGATGGTGTCTAAGTTATCTGAAAGTGAGGCTGAATCGTTGAATAACCCTGAACCGACAACTGCATTTGTGATACCCCATTCCTTTAGCATAGCGATATTGTGAACCTTGACTCCACCATCAATTTGCAATTGGACTTCACGGCCACCAGCCGCAACTTGGGCCTCAATCGCATTACGCAAGCGACGAATCTTTGCTTCGACATTAGGAATGAAGGATTGGCCACCAAAGCCAGGGTTAACACTCATTATCAATACTAAATCACATTCTGAAAGAACTTCTAAGGCAACTTCAACGGGAGTTGCAGGGTTCAAGACAATACCAGCCCCGCAACCACGTGCCCTGATCGCAGTCAAAAGGCGGTGAAGGTGAGTGACTGCCTCAACATGTACCGAGAGGTGATTACAACCTGCATCGATGTATTGCTCCCAGCAATCTTCTGCATTGGATATCATGAGGTGGGCATCAAAGGTGGGGCCATCCCCCAGTGCCTTACGAAGAGCCCTGATGACTGGTGGCCCAAAGGTCAAGTTTGGTACAAAATTTCCATCCATGATATCAAGGTGGAGCCAATCAAGGCCAGCATCAATGGCTTCTTGGCAAGCGCTAGCAAGGTCGGCAAGATCGGCGGTTAGGACACTCGGGGCGATTATCACTACTTGTCGGGCTTGGCTTTAGATTCATAGTGCTTGCGAATAAAGTCAATTCTGAATAGTAGGATTGAAAGACTCCCTACCCTAGCATTTACTCAAGGTGAGATGATGGCAACTCCAATGGCAGTATCCGATGCAGAATTTGAATCAGTAATAAGCGACAATGAATGGGTCTTAGTTGACTTCTGGGCTCCATGGTGCGGCCCATGCAAAATGATTGGACCGGTATTAGAGAAGGTTGGGGCAGAACGCGAGAATTTGGTAATTGCCAAAGTCAACACCGATACTGACCAAGCACACGCTGGTCGCTTGGGAGTTCGTGGAATTCCAAACCTGATATTATTCAATAATGGAACACTGGTTGAACAGCGTACTGGGGCAATGACCGCTGGTGCGCTCAATGATTGGTTATCTGGCCACATGGGATGAGACTGGTAAGATATTATTCATTGGTATAGAACTGAAGGTTTTAGTGGAAAAGCCGCAGAAGGTTCCTCTGCTTGACTACATTCAACTGATTCAACTTCAAGTTCAGCAGCCAAAAACCCAGCAGCCGAATTAATGACTTCACTTTCATCAAGCCCATTCAGTAGCAGTGCTTTGTGAATGTCTGACCACTTGAAAACCATCGGTAACATTCTCTTTCGCCATAATTTGATGACTTCACCGCGCATTTCTCCTTGAGCATACGGCTTGGTCTCGATAACTTTGGAAAATTTCTTCACATCTCCTCCATCAAGTTGGAAAGATACGCCCGATATCGCCAAATCCATTTTCCATGCTTCTGTTGTTTGAATCATCAAATTCTTTGGTGCTGCTTCAAGATGGCGCATTGCTAGTTGCTTCCTTTCTCTTGCCTCATCAAGAACAATTCGAAGATACATTTCGTCGTCTATTACTCTTTGATCTCCTGCTGAAAGTGACCCTGGGCCTTTGAAAACTCGGCTTGCAAGAAGCTCGCTCTCCCCAAGTTGTTGCCACCAATCTTCAGCTAGGTGAGGGGTTGCAGTCTGAATCATGTGGGCCCATTGTTCGAGCAGCCATCGTCCGAGTTCAGTATCAGCGCCACCACGGCGCTGATACCAATTGATATCTTTGACCACTTCAAAATGTGAAACCTCAACTGCTCTGCGTAAGTCATAGGAATCCATTGCTTGTGACCATTCTGTAAATCGTTGTTTCATCCTCGCTTTCATCCATCCGTCTACCGGCGAAGAAATGCCACTCCACCCTAGGATAGTTTCAGGCATTTCTACTAATTGCAATATTTGTCTGTGATTTGCTTGAAGGCCGGCATCGGACCAATCCATGCCTGCAGTTGGTTGAGCGGCAAAAAGAATGAACAGGCGCACTGTGTCAGCACCAAATCTCTCAATCATCTCTTCAGGGCTAACAGTATTACCTAGTGATTTGCTCATTTTTGCTGACCTTTCGGTTAATTCGCTTTGACATTGTGGACATGGAGAGCCTCTGTGTTTGACATTTAGAGTGACTGCACAGGAATCACACCATGGAGCTGGAGCATTGACCATGCCTTGACAAAGCAAGGTTTGGAAGGGCTCATTTGCTGATGAAAGACCCAAATCTCGTAGGGCTTTTGTCCAGAAACGGGCATAGATAAGATGCATCTGCGCATGCTCAATTCCACCGCAGTAGAAATCGACATTCATCCAGTAATCAGCCTTTTTCTTGTCAAAGAGGGCTAAGTTGTTTTGAGCATCAGAATAACGCATGAAATACCATGATGAATCGACAAATGTATCCATGGTATCGGTTTCTCTATGGGCTGGCTTGTCGCAGGTTGGGCAGTTTACATTACAGAAGGTAAGGGATGATTCCAAGGGGTTACCTTGGCCACTAAATGAAACATCATCTGGAAGTTCAACTGGGAGTTGTTCATCGGGAACAGGCACAGGTCCGCACTCATCGCAGTGAATAATTGGGATTGGAGTTCCCCAGTAGCGTTGACGGGATATCAACCAAGGGCGTAATTTCCATTGAATTGTGCCTTTCCCCTTCCCCTTAGATTCAAGGGCATCGATAATAACGCGCTTTGCATCTTCGCCAGATGTTCCATCAAACTCCTCTGAATTTACCATCGTACCAAGACCGGTGTAAGCCTTCTTCATTTCGACCTCAGCATCTTCATCTATTGATGCTAAGAGAACCTTTTTTATTGGGATATCATAACGATTGGCGAATTCAAAGTCTCTTTGATCATGAGCTGGAACAGCCATTACAGCACCCGTCCCATATGAAGCAATAACGAAATTTCCAGCCCAAATAGGAACTTGTTTTCCAGTCAGGGGGTGGATAGCATATTGTCCAAGGAAAACTCCTTTTTTCTCTTTAAGCACCTTTTCTCTATCAAAGTCGCTCATTCTA
>JAAZXA010000052.1 GCA_014240385.1 Methanobacteriota archaeon
AGTAATCCAAACCGCATTTATTGTCTATATAAATGGGGGAACTGCTTATCAAAGGTCCTCAGGTCGCCGGAACAACAGGTGAGTACATGCTAGAAAACATTGAATTGGGATATATTGGAATGGGCGTAGGGCCTTTGGGACTAATCATAGCATTCATGCTATACAAGAAAGTTAACGCTGTGAAGATTGATAATGAGAGAGTTGCAAAAATTACTGCTGAAATTCAAGAAGGTGCAATGTCTTTCCTTAATGCGGAATACAAGGTTCTGTCTATCTTCATCGCTGTTGTTGCTGTAGCACTTGCTGTAGGCTTAGGATGGCAAACTTCTGTTGCTTTCATTATTGGTGCTTTGGCAAGCGGCCTTGCAGGTTTCTCGGGAATGCGTGCGGCTACTTCAGCCAATGGACGCACTGCTATGGCTGCCAAAGAAGGTGGCCAGTCTGCTGCTCTCGAAGTATCTTACAATGGTGGAGCAGTTATGGGATTGGCAGTCGGTGGACTTGGTCTCATCGGTGTTTCTTTGATGTATGTCTGGTTCGGTCAAGACTTGAATAATATCCAGTACATCGCCGGATTCGGTATGGGTGCAAGCAGCATCGCTCTATTCTCTCGTGTTGGCGGTGGAATTTACACCAAGGCAGCCGATGTTGGTGCTGACTTGGTCGGTAAGGTCGAGGCAGGAATACCAGAGGATGACCCACACAACCCTGGTGTCATTGCAGATAACGTTGGAGACAATGTTGGTGATGTTGCTGGAATGGGTGCTGATATCTTCGAATCCTTCGTTGGTTCAATAATTGCAGCAATGGTAATTGCAGCAGCGGACCCAGACCTTGGTGCAAAGTATGTCATGCTACCAATTGTTCTAGGTCTTGTAGGATACTTGGCTTCAATCGTCGGAGTCTTCTCAATGAAGGTCATGAAGGATATGGATGCTGGTGCTGCCCTGCGCAATACCACATTCATTGGTGCAGGTCTGTTTGCAGTCGGTGGCTACATGGCTATGGACCTACTTGGATTTGAGAGCAAGAATGCAATGTGGGCTGTTATTTGTGGTTCATTGATTGGAATCTTCATTGGATTGGTCACTGAGTATTACACAGGAATCGAGCCAATCTTTGGAATCAAGCCAAAGGCAGTTGCTCATATTGGAGAGATGTCAAAGACCAGCCCAGCAACCAATGCAATTGCTGGATTATCGGTTGGAATGATGTCTGTCTTCCTACCGGTTGTTTTGATTTCAATCGCAATTTACCTTGCCAACGACGTCATGGATGGTGGCGAAGCAGGTCTCTACGGAATTGCAATGGCGGCAATGGGAATGCTGGCAACAGTCGGCGTCACCATGACAGTTGATGCATATGGTCCAGTGGCGGATAATGCTGGTGGAATTGCAGAGATGAGCGAGTTAGGACCGGAAGTTCGTAAGATTACCGATGGCCTTGACAGCATTGGAAACACCACCGCAGCAATCGGAAAGGGATTCGCAATCGGCAGTGCTGCACTGACCGCTCTGGCTCTATTCGCTGCATACAAATCAGCAGTTATTGATGAGTGGGCGAACGAAAAACTCACAGGCACATTCACCATGTCTTTGGATGACCCAATAATCGTTATCGGCCTACTTATTGGTGGAGCACTTCCATTTGTAGTAGCAGCAATGACCATGACCAGTGTCGGAAAGGCTGCTGGGACCATGGTAGAAGAAATTCGCCGCCAATTCGCAATCATGAAATCGACATTAAAGGGCGACAAAGAATTCACTGGAGACTTAGATGACCCAACTACATGGCCTTTGGAAATCGAAGCAGATGGAGTAACATATCCCGATAGTGGTTCTTGTATTGATATCTCAACCAAGGCAGCATTGAGAGAGATGGTGGGTCCGGCAATGGTCGCTATTCTTTCCCCAGTTATCATCGGTCTATCCCTTGGACCTGAGGCGCTTGGTGGAGCATTAGCAGGAGCAACAGTTACCGGTGTTCTAATGGCCCTCTTCATGGCAAATGCTGGTGGCGCTTGGGACAATGCCAAGAAGGCAATCGAGCAAGGCGAAATCGAAGGCGAGGAGAAGGGCGGAGATGCTCACGCTGCTGCTGTTATCGGCGATACAATCGGAGATCCATTCAAGGACACCAGTGGTCCATCACTGAATATTCTCATTAAGTTGATGGCAATCGTCAGTTTGGTTATTGTACCAATCATAGTTTGATTACATATGCTAAAAAGAAGAAGGCTTGTGGCCGCCTTCATGCGTGCAGTTCTACTGCTATTACTTCTGCTCGGCTCCAGCCTTTCAGGTTGCATAGGAGATGGTGCTCCTAGTGCAGAAGAAATTAGTGTAGATGAAGAGCCAGGCTGGAAAATTGGAGATTGGTTCCAGTATATCTTCACAACACCTCAATACGGTCAAGACACTACAAGGTTGGTTGTTGCAGACAAAGTTGAGTCAGATAATAATTGGATTATAGCGATTAACAGTAGGACTGAAGCCCAACGCCATGCAGTTCTAAACCACAACCCATTCTTAGGGCGTCTAACTTTTGATGACCTCAAAGTTTTCGAGAACGGTATTGCACAAAGTGTCTTTAGTTTCCCTATGAACCAAGGAAATACTTGGCAATTCACACTATTTGGGTATTCGTGGAATGCAGAGGTCAGTGAATTAACTGAAGATGGAGCGGTTGTTGAAGCCATCTCATCTGGTGGTGGAGCAATAACCTATACTTTTGATGGAAGGATTGGTTTCCTAACAGAATTTATTTGGGTTGATGGAAGCAGAGTCACAATGTTTGAGATGGAATTGGTCGACCATGGTAGGGACCATACAGGTCAAGTCTGGTTCATCAGGGCAACAGACCTGAAAGATGAAGTCTACGAACAAACAGATGGCGAAATTTCAGACACATTCTTAGATAGTGGACACCCAAGGGAGGGTGATTTTAATTTCTTAGTTTGGTACCTCGATGTAATCATCGATGCATCTGCTGGCTCTTCAGGTTCTCTAACTGTCAAAGACCACTGGGATGCAACAGCCCTAAGCAGAGCTTGGGGCGCTGAATCTGAAGAGCGTCATGCAATAGGTACGATACCTTCAGTAACTGGTGAATATACGATAACTCTCCACCTTTCTGGTGCTGATTCATATGTGCATTTGCGAATGGCTGGTGGAGTTGAGCAAAGTTGGTCTCTCTGAGGTGATTCCCTGCCTACTTTGGTGATGCTGCATGGAGTGACTGGCAGTGGAGAAATGATAACTCCTCTTGCTAAAAAAATTATTCCAACTGGCTGGGATTTATTTTGCCCTGATGCAGAAATACCCCATCACAAGAGAGGCTTTAGTTGGTGGCCTTTGGAGAATATGGAAGATAAGTCGAGAGCCCGTGGTACTGGTTCCCACCCTTATGATTCATTAGACCGAGCAGTTCATTCTCTTGCCAGTGTATTACCTACTGGTGATTTGTATATCTGTGGTTTTTCTCAAGGTGGTGCGATGGCCATGGAGATGCTATCCACTTCAGCAGCAACTCGAATAAAAGGTCTGATTTTACTTGGAACACGAGTTCTCCGTCCATTGGAATTGAGGCAATCAATTGCTGACTCAGAGGGTGTCATGTGTTGGATGCATGGAGCGGAAGACAAAATTATTGATTTAGAAGAGGCCAGAAAAATACCCCAAATCTTTGAAGATTCCGGATGGAACGTAAAGCGGTTAGAGCATGAAAAAGGACATCTGATTCCTTTTGCTCTTCAAGATGATTTGAAGTCTTGGCTTTCTCATCTCAAATAGACTTGAGTTTCATCAAATCCACCAATAAAAATTGGCTGCTCATTTCGTACATCGATGACAACTGGCACAGTCCTATGCCCTGTTTCAGAGACAACTTGTTGGCGCAATCCATCGATTTCATCCATGTTAAATTCGCTGAAAGTCATTCCCTTGTTAGGTAAAAAACGCTTGACTGCTGTGCAGAAAGGACAGAACATTCCGGTATAGATAATAAAATCAGTTTCTGCTGCAGCGGCGTGTTCCTCGACAATTCCCATACTCTTCAACCGGACGTTGTTCCCTTTTTAATCCACACATTGAAGAGTCCGAAAATAATTGTATGAGCCCTGATAATTAGGAATCTTGTTATTGATTATTCTCGCTGAAAACTTCAATCGAGCAACTCTGCATCCATTACTTGTTCGCTATGGAATACATCTGGTTTTTCAATCCTCGAGCCCCATACTACTGGCACCGCGATTATTGGAATTAACAAGAACCACAACCAACCCAATCCCACCCCTCTCTCAAGGCTGCCATGCTCGGAATATTGCGATGGTCCTAGTCCGTGGCTGACATTCATATCCCACCAGGCGAATAATGCCAAGGCATCCAATGCCGTTTGGAAACCGTTTTCCAGTTCCTCTCGGCCCCCTGCATAGGTTCTCAAGGTCAGAAGGGTATCTGTTTGAGCATGTTTGATGGTCTGCTCACAGGTGTCTCCTTCCTCGATGATGTATTCGTGCATTCCTCTGATCCAGACGCTGGCATAGCCGGCTTGAATGAAGTTAAAATGGTCTGAATTACCCTTTGTATCGTCGATAACCCTAACCCATTCAACCGGATATCCTAATTGTTCATGCAATATTTCCACTAATTGTGCTTGTAAGCGAACAGCATCTTCACGCATATCATCGGTTAATTCCAAGCCTCTCTCGGTATAATATGACCAATCCTCAATAGGCGAAGCAAATAGATAGAGGGTGAAATAATCCTCACTACAGGTAGGTAAGTTTGGCGGTGTCAATGGCCAGTTTAAGCCAAACATATCGAGATTAATGTAGGTTGCAACATCAACATCCTCTGGTACACTTTCTACAAAGTGCAGACTGCCTTTGCCACCACCTTCACTCGAAGAGGAGCCTTGCCATTCTTCATAATCCCAAAAACCGAATTTCCAAGTATGTTCAGGAGTGTGCCCCCATTTCATCATTATTTCAGCCAATTCCAGAAGATTAGCAACTCCTGTGCCATCATCATAGGCTCCTTGTGAACGGCAAGTTGGGTAAGTTTGGCCGATGAGTGGCGGCGGCGAATAACAAATAGCATCATGATGGGCTCCAATAACAACCCAAGAATCTTCCATTTTTCCGGGCAGTGTAGCAACGATATTCATGCAATCATTGCATTCGTCGGTGGTGAAAGATTGCTCTTCTACTTCATAGCCCATTCCTTCGAGTTCAGATTTAATCCAACCCCGCCTATCCTTGTTGGCATCGCTATCGATTTGGCGATAAGAACCGTCAACAAAATTGGCGAGATTATCATAGGCCCTTGCCCCTGATGGTTTTGGGTCCATTTCTTCGGGCATAGCCTTGGCTTCAACATCGTTCATTGAAAGGCTGCCAATCATGGTACTCGAAAGCAGCAATAGGCAGGCAGTCAATGCACCGACGGCTCTGCCCATACCCTTGTCTTAGCGCTCCTGTCTTTAATTGTCTCTTAGTAATCATCATGCCCTGTAAGGGCATGGGAAGGTGTGATGAGTAGCCCAAATCCCAGCCTCAACAATCAGGGAATCCCGCGTACAATGCCAGTTTGCAGGGATACTGATTTGGTAGAGGAGTTTAATCAATCAATAGTTGAAGAGGGAGAGATGAAACTTTGGTGGCTAACTCAAGCCTCATGGTTAGTGAAAACCGCGACAACATCAATCGCAATTGACCCTTGGTGGCGAGACGTTCATTGCGAAGGACACTGGCAAAAGTTGCTTGGAGAATACCCACTCCACCCCAGCCATTTTCCGCGTCTCGATTATGTCCTATGCACACATTGGCATGATGACCACCTATGCCCTGAATCGATTCCCCGATTAGCGAAGGCTCAACCTTGGCTGAAGTTCGTCATCCCTAGCCGTAGCGTTGAACTGGTGGAATCATGGGGAGTTCCGAGTGAGAATATCATCTCTGCCCATGGGCATGGCCCTATTGATTTGGGTTCTCTACAAGTTTGGTGTATTCCGGCTGCACATGAAGAATTAGATTTCGATGAAACGGGAGCAAGTTGGTATCTTGGCTATGTTATTCATTGCAGCGGAGTTAGCCTATTTCACATGGGAGATGGACAACCTTGGCCAGGATGGCACAGCGCAATCAAAAAAGCAGTGGCTAGAATTTCTTCCTCAGATGAATTAGACATAGCACTTCTTTGTATCAATGGCAACGATAACTTGAGTCATCAACAAGCCGTTGACTTGGTAGAGAAAGTTCGTCCTAAAGGAGTCATCCCGATGCATTATGGGATGGACCCCGGAAATACAGTAGAGCCAGAAATATTCGTTGAGGAAATAGAACAAAGAGCACCTTCTCAATCTTTTAGAATAGCCAAGGTTGGAGAAAAAATATCCTACACAAATGGGGGCATTTTATGAGTTGGCAGGAAGACTTATTCACTTTTCTTTGGGAAGAATTAGACTTTGATGATCACCCGATAGACATGGGTCATTCAAGCCAGCCTCTTGGCCAAGTTAGGATGCGTCTAATCGATGGCTGTTTGAGATTGAGAGATGAACGAATCACATTCAATATCATCGGCTGCCCAGATGATGTTCCTGAACAAGAAAATAGCATTCTTCACCTTCTTTCCACCCACCCAAGAGTCGCCAGTCCAGCTCCCGGAAGAAGGGGACTTCATCGCTGGACGATTCCAGTCGATATGCTCCCAGAATCCGTTCTTGAATCGACCCAAATGAAGTCATTATTAGAGGTATTAAATTGGGATTCTCTATTATCTGAAGATGAAGGGGCACCAAATATTGAGTGGCCACAAGATTCAAACTTATCCATTGTGCATCATAAGTCATTCGATTGGCATAAGGCCTTTGACAAATGGTCCGGTCCAGCCTCGCAGGTGGCCGCTTACCGCTATTTTCTAAACCACTTGAAAACTCATTTAGAAGCCCACTTTGATGGTTGGACATGGTCACTTGAGATTGATAACAAACCCGACAGATGCGGTTGGTACCTTCGAATGGCTGAAGAATTACATACACTTTTCACTATTTTTATTGGCCTTGGTTGGCAACCCGATAGCGATGATTTACCGAGAGGATTTTTGCTCTTCGAAAGAGCCCCACAAGGGGAGTTGGATTGGCAAAGTGAGGCCAGTCAAAATGCCAATGACGTTGAACGAACTCAAATGATTCGTGCCTTTTTAGATAAACCCGAATTGGCTGGTGAACACGTCCTTCCAAAGCAATCAGAGAACCTCTGGCCACTGTTAATTTCGAGGGCACCTTCTGGCTTATCTCTAGAGGATTTGAGCGCTTGGTTTGCAAGTTTAATAGAGCATCTGGATAAGGCCATTTGGATAATTAAGACTCGATAATTTCCCGTTGCAAACCGATTTCGTCGATCTCCCATTCCAGAATTTTCCAACCAGCCTCTTGACATGCTGCTTTGACCTCATCGACCTTTCCTTGATTGGCAAAAATCCCCACACATCCTCCACCCGCAGCACCCATTCCTTTCCATGCCATAGCAGATTTATTTGCCATCAACGGGTCTAGCACTTCACGGTAGGGGGCATTCAATTCA
>JAAZXA010000047.1 GCA_014240385.1 Methanobacteriota archaeon
CATCTTGTGTAAGCATGATGGAGACTGCGACTAAACGTGCTGATGACGATATGTCATGGCCTGAAGTCGGTAGGCTGGGTCTTCGCTACCTCAAAATTCCACTTGCTCTTTTGATTTTGGAGATGATCTACTGGTTCCTAACTCAACCATCCAATACTTTGGCTGTGATTCAGACAGCTGAGGCGTACCTATGGCATAATCTGACAGAGTTGATATTTGGACCTGGGGCAAGTGAGTATTCCACGCACCAAGGGTGGTGGACACGTGTTGATTTGATACACCCAAACTTTCCAGATGGACGTATTGCACTATTTGTTGGTGATGAATGTGCTGGCATACATGAAATGCTATTCATATCTACTTTAGTCATGCTGACTGATGGCGTTCCTCAGCGTTTGAAATTACGAGGTATTGCCGTTCTTTGTTCATTGGTATTCGTCTTGAATCTGATGCGCTTAACTCTTCTATATCATTTTGCAAGGTCTGGATGTGATCTAAATCCACGAGGTGTTTGGTGTGCAAATGAGATGTATGAATTTCACAAGATGATGTTCGAATATGGGTTCCTCCTTATCTTAGTCGGGATGTGGACTGGCTGGTTTTACTGGGTAGGAGGGCCAAAGCGCGTTAGAGAGGCAGCAGAATCAGAATCAGAAGGATGGAAAATCAGTTTCCGCCAACAATGGAAATCAATCCACATTGGTTTAATCGTAGTTGCTACAACATTGTTTATCCTTGCAGCCTCTTCATGGACTGCTGATGAAACTCAATCTGCCATTGCTGAAATGGAGGACTGTGATTCTTTGAATGAAATTTCGGCACGTTGTGGGCAGGCGGTGAGAAATTATGATGATGCAATTTCTACCGCTTGGTCGTTGGGGACTTTAGGGATGTTGAGCATTGCAGGTGCTTCGATTGATATTCAAAGGCCAGAAAAAGACCTTGAATCAGAGTGAAACAGTAATATTTACGCCATTGATTTCGCTACCATCTAATGCTTCTTTGACATAGGATACCTTTGATGAATGGACTTCCAAAGTGGTGATTCCATCTTTTGTTCTGAGGTCACCAAGTACTAATTCCTGCATTTTGACCAAAGACATAGCGTGTTCAATAATTGCTAGTTTTGAGATTTTACCTGATAATTGAAGGGTTAAAGGAACCATTCCAAAGACATCGGCAACTTCGCTCCAGTCATCCATCCTGCGCACAGGGTCCCTAACTCCTTCCACTAATTCCGGTGCCTCGCTATCAATGATAGTTAGTCCAAGGCTTGCTCTCAACTTGTTTAAGGTCGGGACATCATCTTTGGTGACAAATGACCATGCTTCTCCTTTTCTGCCAATTCTACCTGTACGTCCAATCCTATGGACATAGGAATCCAAATCATCAGGTAAGTCGTAATTGATGACGCAAGTAACATCTTGGACGTCGAGTCCACGCGCAGCTACATCTGTTGCCACGATAATCTCTACTTCTCCTTGGCGGAATTGGTTCAGAATGTTCTCTCGCTTATTTTGGGCTAGATCGCCATGCAGTCCAACAGCCGAGTCGAACCTATGCTTAGCAAGGCGCTCAACTAACATGTCAACCATACGCTTTGTATTGCAAAAGATGATTGTTTGACCTTTTCGTTCTTGGGTTAGTATTCTACCCATGACCCATAATTTATTGCCACGCCCAATACGAACTGCGTGTTGGTCTATGTCAGGAACATCCAATTCAAACTCGCCACTACTAACATAAATATGCTCAGGCATGAATTCATTTGCCGCATCGAGAATCTCAGGTGGGAATGTCGCACTAAAGAGTAGAGTTTGTTGGCGGTTTTCCAACTTCTCCATTACCCACATAATATCAGGCATAAAACCCATATCCAGCATTCTATCTGCTTCATCAAGAGTAAATATTGATGGCTGACTAAGGTCGATATGACCTCTCTTACTCATATCCATCACGCGACCAGGTGTTCCAACGATGATATCTACGCCATCATCGAGTTGTTTTGCCTGCTTGTCAATATCTGTGCCGCCATAGACGCTGATGATTTTCAGTCCCTTGTCGCTTTGAAGTTGGTTGAACTCTTCACAAACCTGACTAGCCAACTCTCTGGTGGGTGCTAAGACCAATGCTTGCAATTTGCCAACTACTTCACAGCGTTCAATAATTGGAATCCCAAATGCACCGGTCTTTCCGGAACCAGTTCTTGCTTGGCCAATGATATTCTTTCCCTCTCTTGCTGGAGGTATCGACTCTAATTGAACCCAAGTTGCATTTCCCCAACCTAGGTTTTCTAAACCCTTGTTAATGGCTGGCTCTAGATTCCATGCTGAAAATGTTTGTTCCGTGATCATTGTGATCGCCTCTGCTCCTTTTATTCGACTGGGCGCCGGAACGAGGCTCCCAACTTGGACATCAGAATGACTCGTTCTCTGCTTCTTCACGCTGGATGTCTCCCATCCAGTAGCGCTTAGCATTCTCACGAGTCAGAGGTCGGCGTTTCTGCCTGACGTGCTCAAGAATGTACTGGCGGAACTTGAGGGCCTTGACGCGGTTGATGCCTTTGGGGGTCTGCCCCTCCCATAGACGCTCAAACTGCTCTTCTCGGCCATTGAAACTCTCATCCGACATGATGTACACTCCAGTGAGCCGGCGACCTGAGGTGTTGCTTTAAGCGTGCCTATCTTCATCCTTAGTCAAAGGCTTTGCTGAGTGGTCTTCATCTAAAGCTAACCGTGGTGGAAAATCAGCCTCACTTGCCATAATTTCAAGATCTCTTGCGGGCACGGGTTCAGCCGGAGCCAAGTAGGTGTTTTTCCTTGCCTCATCACCCTCTAATTGATGGTCTACTGCCAAGTCCTCAAGATATTCAATCAATTCCTTATTAGTTTCTTGTTTCAGTAATTCGATGGATAGTTCTCTCGCCTCATCATCACTATAGAGTCGTGTGATAAGATGAATGCAGGCTTTTCTAACTGCAACATCTGCAACTCTGCAACCACTAGTAATCAAAGAGCGCAACTTGGTAGAAGAGGAGTCCAATCGGTCGAGACAACTGATTACCTTGGCACGGACTTTTTCCTCTGAATCAAAGAGTGCATTTTCGGCTAAGATAAGCGCGATTTTGGGGTGGGATTCTGCCAAAGGACGTAGAGTGGATGCAGCCCTGATTCTGACTTCTCCATCTTCATCTTGTAAAGACCATGAAATCAGATCCCATATCTTGGCCCCAGAACGAGATACTAATCGACTCAACATCGAAGCCGCATCTCTTCTCAATCGAAGTTCCTTTTCACGAATCAATCGGTCAATGTGGTCAGCAGCAACATCCGGCCAAATAGTACACAATGATCGCAATCCTCTCCAAGCCTCTTTTCGGCGCCCTTCAACAGAATGACGCAATTCGATATGGAGTAAGGTGTCAGTACCAGATGGGAAATCAGCAGCCAAATCTCCGAGACAGCGTGATGCTGCTTGTTGAACCATTAGAATATCATCATCTAACAACTCTGCAAGGATATCCAATAATTGCTCAGAGTCTCGCATTGCACATGTGGGCAAAACTTCAATTCCAGCCATACGAACTTCAGGATTGCTATCTTCTAGTGCCATTACCAAGGCATCATGCATTGGTTTTAGTGGCCCAGTAATCATTCTCGGAAGTGCTCTAATTCCGGCAGGTCTGCCAACTTTGACAGTTCGTCCTTCGAACAACACCTCAATAATCGAAACATCCCCTCTAGCTAGAGGAATTACATCTTCTTTTTCGATTTCATTCCAAGGTCCGATTTGTATTGTGCGAACTTTTTTCTTACGACTTCGCCGGTTCCCAGTGTTGAGTGGCTTGCCTGTCAAAGGATGTCGGGCGATATATTCGTCGGCCATCAGCATCCACCAGCGGCCGCGCATGACGCCACTACGGATGAAGGTATGCAGTCATAATGCGTTTTTGTCCTGATACCTCCAACCACAAAGAAGATGGGCAATGTGCATTGTCAACACATTATGAGGTGCAGTAAGGAGTTGGGGGCGACTCTGCTTTGTATCCTTATGTTGGCTTCGGTAATAACTCCTGATATTAGTCAGCAGGTGCTAAATGATGTAAGGGAGAAAGAGAAAGTTATTGTCATCCATGATAATTGGTCAAGCAATGGGGCAACAGTAACTGGCCTCAATATCAGTGATGAGGGCAAGCCATTCATGAAACGCCCAGATTTACCATTCACCAGCGTCTCTAATCTCCCAATAGCCAAGACTGGGGCAGCTTCAATTGCAATACCCGAATTGGGAGAAGTATGGATAATCGGAGGAAGAGAAGACCCGAATCCCAGTCAAAGCAATGATGAAATGGCAACCAACATGGTGGAAGTCTATGACTTTGCTAATGATGCATGGGGTGGTGGCGGTGGGATGGATAGTGCCCAACAGTATGCTGGCGCCGGCCGTGTTGGAGATTTAGTCGCTGTTTTAGGCGATTGGTGGCCGACCAATTCTAACCCCACCAAAAATTCTGTCGGTATGAATCAAGTCTTCAATCTAAGCAATCTCACCTGGTATGAAGGTGCTTCATTTCCATCTGAGAGAGCAGTGGGCAATGCTGGTGTCGCAGCCTTAGGGGATTACATCTACGTGGTTGGAGGAGTTAATTCATATGGCGGAACTAATCCAACAAATCAGACCTTGAGATATGATCCTGTTAACGATGAATGGACGGTGATGTCGAATATGAATCGTTCTCGTTGGGGCTTGACTTTAACAGAACATCATGGCTTGCTTTATGCGATTGGTGGAGCAATGAAAACTTCCGCAAGCACATGGTATCCACCGGTAGTTTACGATGATGTGGAAGTCTATGACCCAAGCAACGATACTTGGTGGGTTCTACCTAATATGCCAAAAGCATTATTCGGCCATGAAACAGTGGTTCTTAATGATGAATTGGTAATATTTGCTGGCAGTACTGGCTCAAAGAGCGACAAGGTATGGGGATATGACCCCACAACTGGAATCTGGAGAAAATTAACTGACCTACAGTTCGGTTTCTTTGATTTAACCGCCTCAGTTCTCAACGATAGTATTGTAATGGGCACAGGAGACATGTCTAACTATCTCTATAGTTCGTGGGGAATTTCCTATATTTCCGATATCATGGTGGCTGGAAATATCAGTTCAATAGAAGGCTGGATCAATTCTCCATCGATGGACTTACGCCCAGCCCCAGAGTTCACCTGCAGGCCTATTCGAATAGATGTCGCTGCCAATACTCCCATTGGCACCTCCATTGACACTCAAATCCGCAGCCATATGGTTGCAGCAAGCCTTGCCTCAACCATGTGGAAGGGGCCTGATGGTACAATTTCTAGTTGGTATTCGAGTACCGATAGTATTCTTCCCCTCAATAATGCAAATTATTTAGAATACCGTGCGCGGATGAAAACTACAGAAATCATGAATTGGACAACTCCCGATATTGAGAACATTACCTTGGATGTCGACCATGCAGGGTTTTTCCAACCACCTCCAGCGATTGTACATGCTTCTAACGAAGCAATACCCATCATCACAGGCCATCACATTACCAATGGTACCGCCTTAGATGTACTTTGGATATCCACCACCGATGGCAACCAGCCTAGCCAAACTGTAGCGAGTATCAGTAGAGACCCAGACTCGGGAGATATAGCAATTGAAGATGGGTTTGGCCTTATTGGAAATTATTCAGTTGAACTAATTTCTGCATCAAATGGAGACCGTAGAATCCAGTGGAATATCACCTTGGCCGATGGAATCCCAGATGATAAATTGCGTTTCGGCACCAAAAGTGTGCCACATTCAGGAATCACAATCGAGCATGTCCTCAGTTATATTATTGAATTAGACAATGAACTAGAGGTCTCCATAGAGTCATTGTCTAGCCGCTGGCCAGGGCAAGAGCAACTGTTGGAAATGGCCGATGGTGGAGTGATTTCTGAAGGAGCCGAATTACTAGTCGAGGTTAAACCATTTTTCCCCTCGACAATGCAAAACCACAGTGGAGTGGACCTTGAATCAAGACTTGAACTAAAATTGACTAGTACCAATTCCGAAGGCCAAACAACTTGGTGGAATGACACCACAGATTGGCTTGATATGGCAACATCAAAACAGCACTCTTACACTTTAGATCAAAGTCTAAATGGAAGCCTTGAAATTACTATTAAAGCAAGGTCATCACTTACTTACAACATAACAAGCGGCCATGACCCAATGATGATTTATGTCGATGATGGTGGACCTATTTTAATTTCAAGCATCCCTGAAAATGGTGATTATATCAATTCTCAAATTAGCCGACAGGCCTCGATAGAACTTTGGGAGCCTGGAGGCCTAAATATCTCCAGCTTAGAATTACTGACTTGGGTCGAAGCGGTTGATGATGGCAAGAATGGAAGTCCGATGGATGGCCAAGCCCAGTCTGAAGAGATGGTGATAACGACTTTTGATGTTCAAAACCAAGGCACATTATGGTATCTGAATTTCACTATTAATGACAGTGCAAATTCCGACCACGGCATTGTGCAAGTTTGGCTTAGTGGCCTTGATATAGTGGCTCATCCATTCGAAAACAATGGTGAATCTATGCCATTCCTATCTTGGCAAACAAGGGATGCGCGCAAAGGTGTATTGGAATCTATCACCGTAATTGGAACTGAAGTAGCAGGTCAAGGCATGAGGATGGAGCCAGGTGTAGTAGCGGGTTGGAAAATTGAAGTTAGCGATGCAAATGACATTGATGATATTGATAAAATCGAATTATTGCTCGGTGGGGAAGAAGAACTGGGAATCAGATGGTCATCAAATGGACGGGGCTGCTCTGCCTTGGATGAGAGAATAATCAGTGAAAGCATCTCCTGCTCGAGCAGTACTAGTACTGGAAATCTGGTCGTTGACATCAGTTTCGCCCCTACATGGAGAATCAACCCCAATGAAGTTACAATCGGTGCGTTGGATATCGTTATTTTTGACATCGACGGTACAGCACAATTTACATTTGAAAATAAATGGTTCTTAACGACTGATTTAGTCCTCAGTAATTTCAGTTTTACAGATGTTGAAGGAAGTGTACAAGGTGAGATTGAAGATGACCATTACCTCGCAATGGGGGATGAAATGCGAGTATCAGCAAACATCAAGCATGGCCAATCCGGGTCTTCAATGGATGGATTGGTATTATTGAGATGGCAAGGGACAATGAATGGCGAACAATGGAGTGGAGAACAAGCCGTTGAATTAGTCAACGGTAGCATGGATACCCTAATTCTTGACCCACCGAGAGGAGGTAGTGGAGAATTAAAATTGACAATATTTGATGAAATGGGATGGCAAACCTTAGGGGAATTAGGACCAATAATAATCCATGTTGATGACCAAGACCCGCTTCTACTCTCGCCGGCCGTACATAATCTTCCAAGCCGCTACCACCTCGATGAAGTAGTAGTAACTGCCAGTATTAGAGATGACATCGACTTTGAGAATTCAATTACCACATGGTGCCAAGTTCGAGGCAATGGACTTGATTGGCCTGCTGTCTCTCTAACTATGCCACCGGTTGGGGTGTTCGACGATAGAAGCGTTTACTCATTCAAATTCAATATGAGTGGACTCGGGCGACCTAGCGACTTACCTAGTGATTCTATGATGGCCTGCTGGCTTACTGGAAATGATGCTGCTGGCAGAGAAATCTACAGTGAATCAGGAGTTAATTCCAACACTACGCCTTGGTTGGAATTGGAATTAACAAGTACTGGCCCTAACTTGAAAATGACAACTTTCACTAGCGATTCAGATTCAGTCGTAATCGGAGATAAATTCCGCGTCTCTCTAAAAGTTGACAATCTGGGTGAAAGCATAGAACATCCAATAACGCTCAACATTACGATGACATCTCCAGATGGCAAGATCATGATGGGATGGAGTGAAACTAGAAATTATGGCTTAGTGGAGAATGGAATCTGGACACTAACAATTGATTTGTGGCCAAAACAGGTTGGAGGTTGGATATTGACTGCAAGTGTTGACCCTGATGACCATTTACCCGAACTTAATGAAGAAGATAATAGCATTAGTCTTGAGGTGGAAATGACCGGGAAACCAGAGGCTTTCCTCTCTCAAATTGCCGAACCCACAATGTATGGGGGAGGGGCGATAGTCGTTCTACTGGGGGTTGTTTTCTTGATTCGGAGGTTAACTCGCAAGGAAGAAGAACTATTCATTGAAGAGGAAAAAGAGTTGGCCGATATATCTGACCCGATACCAACAATTGCAGAAAAACCTGCTTATGTGCCAATGGTTGCTACTACAGAAGTTTCTGCCAGTGCCTTGGCTGCATTAGATAGTTTGAAAATTCCAGAACCCTCAAAGAATGATAAATCAATTCCAATTGTCGGTACGAGAGTCGCTGATTGGGAAGGCTTAGTTTGGGCTGGAGAATACGAATATAATGAGGAGGGCTCATGGTTTGTAGGGCCAGATTGCGGGCGCTGGAAGCAGGATGAGGAAGGTGGGTTTACTCGATTATCCTGAACTCCTCACAGACTAATATGCATTACATGATTATCTTCGGTGAATATGTAGAGGTCCAGTCTAGGAATTCTTGCAGTAGCGAGTTGAGTGAAGAATCAGGACCTTACTGGTCTGATAAAAACAAGTCTCCACTCAGAGCCCAAGAATGAATCCTACTGCTATTCTTCAGCGGTAACTTTTCACCCTCAGCAGGAACCATGATCCAGCGCCATGAAGAACGAATGGAACGTGGCAAGTCTATCCACCATTCCTCAAGAATACCTGGTTGACGAGTTTTTACCATAATCAAGTCGCCAACCATATCTGATAATGTTTTTAACCTAGACAAATGGTCTTCTGGATTTTCAAGCATTTCTGAATTTAACTCTAATTTCACGACAATATTCTGGCTTGTAGCATGAGCTGATTGTAATTCTTTGAATTGGGCTCGATGGTCGATACAGACAAGAGAAGAGCCCATCATTATACAATCAATTAAGTCTTGATGATTATCGGTATGCGGGTCAACCAATAATTGTGAACAATTGCGCCCCAAGGTCTTGAGAGCAGAAATTGGTAAAGTTTGGCCTTCCTTCCTGCGAATTTCTAACATCACATTAAGTTGTGAAAGGCGCCCGTCAGAAATGCTGATTTCACTGGGTAGTAGTCTATCTCCTGATAAGACAAAACGCGACCATTTACTGTCTAGCATGAATGGTGCGTTGGCAGTTGTGTTCATTAGTTATTCCACAAAGGATTTGCACCGTGGAGTTAAACAGTGGGAACCGCCTCTCAATTCACATGTCAAATCGGCGCTTCGGGCATAAGATGAAGGTTTCATCTGAATTGCGCGCTGTCTATCAATTAATCCGCAAATATCCTGGTGTCTCAAATAAGGGCATTGTCGAAATGACCAACAAAGATGAGCGCATTCCCCGTTCCTTATCCGGTGAGGAGGGAGTTAATCTAATACTCAAAAAATTACGCACTGAAGTATCCCTTGGAAAGGCCCCACCCGTTGTAGAGCGTTCCATAATAGTTCATGATAGAGTAAGAGGGGCAGGCTTAGGTGATGCTTTTCGATATTTAGTCCGCAGTGTTGAGAGGGGTGATTACTTTGGCCTGCGGGAAATTCAAAAAGAATTAGGACGAAATAGTAATTCCTTCCAGAAGAAATTCAATAATCGTATCCCAGCATTAGCCAAAGAAATACCTGAGGTTAATGAAATCTACCAAGCATGGTTGCGCTTGCGTTATGAGAATAATCCAATCGTTGCCATGCACGTTGAAGAATGGTAATGCAAGACTTGAAGGTGGCTCGCCATCGCAGTTTATCTGAGCCCTATGCCCGATAAAGCAGCAGATGATATCCTTAGGGTATTGGCTTTAACTTGGAGAGGGGTAGGAAAAACACTCAACCGAGATGCAATTGCACGTTCATGGAGCCTTGACCTTCAATGGTTGAAACCAGAGGAAGCCGAAGCGGCTGTCGGACAATTATTGGAAAATAACTGGTTGAAAAAAGACGGTGGTGAATTATCTCCAAACATGAAGTTAAAGAATATTTCAGCACCCTTGGGTTGGTTTCCAAGACCAAGTATTCTACTCCACCCACCGCCATTTAATGAGCCAAATGAAATCACTCAAGAGAGTGGGGTGGGAACTGCCCAATTACCTCCTCTTGATAATATAGAGAAAGAGCCTGCGGACATAATAGCCGAAATAACAGGATTGGATAAAGAAGAAGTTTTACGACGTAGTAAACGCAAAAAAAGAGCCTTGGGTTGCGTGGAAGAATGGTTCTGCTTAGCCTTGGTAGCGCGTGAGCAAGGAATAGCAGTTAAACCGCTGATAGAATCACTGCGAAACTGAAGTTTCGGCACCTTTGGATGCACTCATCACAAGTAAGATTGGAAGCACCATGACAGATAGGATGAATGAGAATAATACTGTCAATGAAGTAACCAAACCAAAGTCTCGAATCACCGGCATTGGAGATAATAGCAAGACCATAAATCCACACATCGTGGTCCCAGAAGAAAGGGCAAGAGCGACTCCAGTAGTCGATAAAGTCCTCTTCATCGCTTCCCATGGTTCATCACCTTCAGCACATTCAATCTCAAACCGACGCCAAATATGAATCGAGTAATCTATTCCGATTCCAATCGTCAACGCAGTCACCATTACAGTCAACACATTCCAATTCAAGCCAAAGATAACCATCGAACCAACTACCCAAAGAGTCGCCAAAGCAACAGGGGCAAGGGTCAACATCGCTGGCATTATTCGGCGTGTTAGTATGAACAGAACTGCAAATGAAACTCCAAGACTAATAGCCGTTGACTCAACTTGAGAATCGTTCAGTCCTTTCAATACTGATTCAAGCATAACAAGGTCTCCGGTAATCGTGATTACAGCAGTATTTGATAGGGCACTTCGAATTGTTCCACTACTTTCTGTTGCACCTAGTTGTTGTTCTATCTCCCCGATAATCTCACTACTCTGGGCGCTAGTACTGGCAATAACTCTAATTTCCATCCTCAAGTAAGCGATCTCACCATCTTCTATCTGTACAACGACTTCGATGCGCTCAGACCAGGTTCTACCGGAAAGTGGGTCGCTAACCCCGTCATCACTGCTTAATTCAACTAAAGCGACTGACAGGTCTACTCCTTTTTCAACATCATCTCTGACCAAGGATTGCCCATACATCACGAGGTTATGGCGTTTTCCAAAATCTGAATCTCGTTGTACCTTATCCCTAAGCACTGTATATATTCCTTCATAGGCTGGGTGGTCTGAAGAGCGTTCGACACCAACAACTCCATGAATATGGCCAAGTCGATTATCCAAGGCATCAAGTTGAGTTAGCAAATCAGCGCCATCTGGGATAGTCTGTTGCCCATCAATTGGTTCCCAGAACAAATAGACTGGTTTCCAACCAGATGAGATGTATGCTTCTTGTAATTCCCCACGTACTTTCATGATTGGCATCTCATCATCGAGGAAATCAGTTAAGTCAAACTCTGTTTCAAGGCTAGCAGCACTGAGCAGAGAAGCGAAAGAAATGATGACTGCAGTGATCAATACTGCCGCTTGTTGACGCTTCTGAACTCCAAGAATACGGTCAACGGCCTTTGGGAATCGCAAAGGGGCTCTGTGAACCCTTTCCACAGCACTACGATTCATTACTACATGCATTGCACCTACTACAACAGTTGAGACGATGAAAGCAGATACAACACCAAAGGCCAAAGCCAAACCAAAAGTACGCACTGGAGGTAAGTCCGACATTATGTTAGATAAGAAAGCAGCAACAGTAGTTAGCACTGCCAAAGACAAAGCAACCGAAAGACGATTGCAGGAAAGCAACCAAGACTGTGCAGCATCGAGGCCTTGGCCTCGGTATGCCTCATAACGACGTTGAAGATGAATGGAATAATCAATACCCAAACCAAGAATTAGAGGGGCCACAGCAACCTCCAAGGCAGAGAATGAAACATCCATCGCCGCTAATAATCCATAGGTCCAAATCATCGCACAGGACAATCCAACTAGTGGGAAGGCGACACCACGTTTTGAGCGGAAAGCAATGGCCAAAACAACCACTACGACCAGGGTTGAAAGAATGACTAACAATACCAGATTATCGAAAGTACCAGCATCGATATCATATGATATTAAATCTAAAGAAGCGACTGAATAAGTTAATCCACTCTCAACGGATAAATTGGCAAATTCTTGACGAAGTAGGTTTTGCTTAACCTGCCTCTCACTCACTTCCAAAGAAGGGTCGATTTCCAAAACCCAAAGCGTAGAAGTGGCGCTTGGGATACCTTCTCCAGCTCGGTCGTCGAGATAATCACACACCTTGCTATAAGAGAGGTCTCGATGCAATAAAGAGTCACGAGCAAAAGCAGCTACCGAATCTAATTGCTCGTCTCTAGAACTCAGACAATCAACATCAGAGTCCACCACTAAATCTAGCAAATGTGTCCAATTTGTCAACTCTGGGATCAAGGTGCCATCACCTTCTTCGGCAAGTGCAGTTTCAATTATCCCTGGAGCGGCGATTTCATTGACGATGAGTCCTTGATGGCTTTCAGAGAAATTGCGTATCACCTGCAGATGACTATACATCAGTTGTATATTTTCAATAGCCAAAATATTGTCACTATTTTCAGCCTCTACATGGATAAAAACGGGGCGGGATTCGCTCGGAAAATGTTTCTCCATTCTTTGCTTGGCGTTTGAAGCATCTCCATCAGGTGAAAACTCAGCCAAGTCTGTGTGGAAAGATGGAAGGTCAGGAACTAATTGCAAAAGAAGAAGACCAGTGACTAAGGCAGAAACTGCTAAAATCGGCCATGAGGCCTTCTCAAAGCGCTTTCCCGCCTTTTCTAACCAAGCAGGTCGCTCCTCCTGCATAAACGTCGCAGCATGGTAGGGTTGATAATGGAAAGGGGCAAAAGTGCCCCTTATAGGGGCATTGAAAGGAGTGTGCCACAACATCGTTGCTTACACAAGGTTCAAACAGACCTCTTAGTTCGGCGAATCGATTAACATGCCAATCAAGGTCCTCCTCCGCGAGAAAAATGAATTGCGAATCCGCTTCATTGGTGAAAGCCATACCTCTCTACAACTATTCCGTCAGCGCTGTAATGACCACAAAAGTGTGGACTATGCAAACTACTTCCCTGGACACCCAGACCTCGATGAACCAGAACTTTACTTGAGAACCAAAGGCAATACCTCTGCTGAAAAATTGCTAAAGGACCTCTGCTCCGGTTTGGCTAAAGATTTCTCCAGCACCACCATTTGAGTAGGTGGCTGCATGGCTGACTCGCTTGCTGAGGGTATGGGACTCAGCGGTTATGCCGTAAAAAGCGAAGGCATCGGCGGGATGCTCAAGATGCGTGTTAGCGACTTTCGCGTTGATGAAGAATCCAAATCCGTTTCAACCGACAACAAAGGCAGATTTACCCTCGCAAGGATAACCTTGACCAATTGGGAGACAAATAGATTCGTCAAGCAATTAGCAAAGCGCCTGCGGATTTCCAGCAACCGAATCTGGTTTGCCGGAACAAAGGACAAGAAAGCAATCACCAAGCAACTCTTCGTTATCGACACCCATATCAAAAACGTTGCATCAGTTGACCTCAAGGATGTAGAAATAGACATCTTGGGAAGGACCCACCAGAAACTTGGATTCGGCAGTCATCGAGGCAACCGCTTCACCATAATTGTACGGGGTTGTGCTCACGAGGACGGTAGTCCAATGTCAGAAGAAGTGGCTCTTGAGCAAGTCAGCAATATCAGGAATTCACTAGAAGAATTACTCGGAGAAGGTAGATTTCCAAACTTCATCGGGCCTCAGAGATTCGGAGCCAATCGCCCAGTCACACCGGAATTCGGCAGATTCCTTGTCAAAGATGACATTGCAGGTGCAGTTTCAGCATACATCGGCTTTGAAGGCCAAGGTGAAAGTGAAGAAGTAGAAAAATTCCGTAGCCACTGGCGTGAACATGGAGATGCTGAAGCCGCCATCGAGTTAGCTCCAAAACATCTTGGATGGGAAAAGGAAATGCTTCATCACCTTATCAAAAACCCTGAGGACTACATAGGGGCCTTTACAAAAATGCCAAAATCCCTGCAACTACTAGGGATTCATGCGCTTCAATCTCTCGTTTTCAATCACTTATTACAGAATCGAATTAAGGATAATCAGCCAATTACAATCCCAATCATCGGCGACGTTGTTGGGCCGGTGGACGAGTCAGGTAGTCTTGAGAGCAAGCGAATGGTTTTGGCAAATGAAAGTACATTACCAAGACTACAACGAAATTGTCAGATGGGTAGGCTTGTGCCGACAGGAGTCTTACCTGGCTCTGAAAGTGAGAACTTAGGACCTCATGCACAAAAGGCCATGGAGGACTTGGAACTTCAAGACTTCACATGGAAAGTTAAAGCAATTCCAAGATTATCTAGTAGTGGTGCAAGAAGACCATTGGTATCCACTTTTAGGGAATTAGTCGTTGATACAGTACCAAAGGCAGATCCTGAAACCTTGGATGGCCGTTGGAATGAGGGGCCACAAGAGGGAAGTCGTTGGCACCCAGAAGGGGCTTGTTTGAGGTTTAGATTCACCTTGCCAAGTGGAACCTATGCAACCACTCTGTTGAAGGAGTTCATGCGGGTTCCAATTAGGCAACTCTAAGCATCATGCATCAAAGCACTAACAAGCAAAATTATGCAACTAAGTTACCGTGTAACTAGTACCTAACAACAAGTATTTCCTGATAATATCAGAGCAAGCCAATTTCGAGGACTTCAACTTCCCCAACATCGCCAACAGATTTTACCTTTTCTTCAAAGGAATCAACCAATCCCTCACCATCATCCATAACGACGTGAAGTTGAATGAAGCGAAGACCAAAAGCCAAGGGCTTCAACTCTACTGCTTGGATGTCAAAGACATCATTATTTAATCCTCTAACTCTATCGGCAACAGCCTCGATATCAGTATCGCCATCGGCTCCCATTATCTTGTATGTTATTGCAACTAATCCCATAAAATCGCCTCAGGGTCCTTGGAAACCACATTCTGGACAAATCCAAGCAACCGCTTGATTACGGCAACGTGGGCTGCGGCCAATTGCATGGCTACATTGTGGACAAGGGAATGAAGTACTGGCCGCATCGACCAATGGTACTCCTGATGCTGTACAGACGGTTGCGCGCTCACTCATGATAGTAGCCTCGGGCGTTTGGCCCAAACGGTCCCCCTCTTTATGATTGCTCAAATGAGAACCTAAGGTATTAGGCTTCAATGACAGACAGTTTGCCGTTTCTCCCGCTACTGATGATGAGTTCTCCAGCATGGCGCCTAGTCCAGCCTGCTTCGATTCTGACAATATCTCCTACCCTAACTTCGTCTACTTGTTTCCCCCACAAAACAAGGCCGGTAAAACCAGTTTCATCTCGCCCACATGCAGCCGCAACATAACCAGTGTATCGTTGATTGCTAACATATCTGCGAGGGTACTTTCTCAAGATAACGATTTCAACTCTAGCGAATGGCCTTTCGGCCACAAGAGATTGAATAGAAGTTCTTGGACTGGGAGTTGAAGGAGGGAGGCTGAATTTCTTAGTAGGAGAAATGTCCCTGTTCAATCCGGCGTGCTTCAATATTGCTTTGGTCCTTGCATCGATGGCCATGAAACTCTGTGCATTTATTCTTTCACTATTAAGTCGTCTATTCTGATTCCGTATTCCTTCTCACTACTCTAAACCCTGTTGCTACCGTTTGAATTTCTTCTTCCTCTTCGCTATCATTGAATACGACTTCCATTTTTCCAGTGATATCAGGTCCGTCTCTCCCTGCCAACCATGGTTTATGGTTGAGACATACTAGGTAGACTTCGCTTGAGGAATTACGGCTTGCTTCAGGTGAGAATCGCTTGACTTTGGAAAAGTATGGCTTCACGCTCTTGATCAATTCGTCTACTCCAACGCCTTGGAATAATTTCGTGATGAACTTTCCACCAGCACATAATAATGGCAGAGCAAAATCGAAAACTTTGGCGACAAGATCGATTGCGATGGCTTGGTCCATCTCCCACCGCCCTGTAATATCGGGGGATATGTCTGAGATGACTGCATTGATTGGTTTCCCATCCAGCAAGTCAAGAATTCTATCTTGAGTTTGAGAGTGGGTAATATCTCCAACTAATAATTGAGCACCATCAACAGGTTTTGATGAATCAAGGTCAACGCCGATGACGACTCCCTTTTCTCCGACTTCTTCAACCGCAACTTGGGTCCAGCCCCCAGGGTGGCAGCCCACATCGAGAACAACATCTCCTTCTTCCATAATCTCGAAACGAGTTTGGATTTGTTTCAACTTAAAGGCTGAACGGGCCCGATATCCCTCTGCAACAGCCTTACGGCGCCAAGAGTCGCGTTGATGGTCCTGCACCCACCTATCTGCCATGATATCAAACTCATGGCGGCGCCATTCAGACATATATTCATTGGTAGGTGCATGTTGGAATGGTCGTGGCAGCGAAGTCTTGGATACTAATTCTGCTGCTATTACTATCAGCAATTCCTAGTTCGAGTCAAGCATCTTCGAATATGGAATACAAGGGGAGTAAGGTGCTTGTTGAAGAATTGACGGCGACTTGGTGTGAGTATTGTGTCATAATCGACACACAGGTAGTGGAGTTACAACAAGTTCATGCAAGTCGCCTGATTACCATCACGATTCACCCCAAAGGTGATCCACTCAACAATATGGCAATGGATTTGAGAGCAGCTCATCTCAATACTAGTGAAGCCAACGGTACACCTGCATTTTGGTTGAATGGAGCATTCTATGGAGAAGGTGTCATCGATATGTCTTCCCTTTCGCGTCAAGTAATGAATAGTGAATCATATCGAACAAGCAGCAGTGAGTTAGCGATGAGTCAAACTGCTGAAGGTATGAATATTAAGTTAACAAGTAGTGAAGAAGATAGAAATGGCAGTAGATTGACAATTATGTTGGTTGAAGAATCGGTAACATTGCGAAAAGGCGCAGCATCAAATGGTCAAACCGAATTTCACAATGTATTATTAAATTCATTTTCAATATTTCTTGACAACCAATCCACTGAAGAAGGTGGAATTGGTTGGACTCTAATTCAGTCAGAATTTACCTCAGACTCAGTAAATCTACAGTTAGCCAATGATGGAGTTTTGGAAGATGATGTATTTTGGGTAATAATCCATGAAAGTGTTGATTCACCTTATCCTTTAGCAGTTGTTTCAAGCCTTGAAATCGATAATGCTCCGGATGCTGATGATAGTTCTTGGATTTGGTTATTGGCAATTGTTGGAGGATTCGGTGTTTTCCTTTCATTTCCTCTAAAAAAGAGGGATTAAACCTGCGTCCGCAACCTTTCTGTTTTCCTCCTCCTTGAAACCAATGGCTTATTGTTTGATGCAGGAACACCATGGCATTGATAACCCACCAAGTACAGTCCATGTATAATGGAAGGTCATTGGGAACACGGAACCAAGCAACAAGAGCAACCAGAACGAGAGTGGGTCGTTGAATATCGCGTAGATATCGAGAATGTCTCATATCATCACCTCTCAATATTGATAGGGCAGGATGTCAAATCCGTTCAGGCGACATTATTCGAAGAATTACGCGTCGAATATAGCCATGTCGAGAGAATCGATGTAACCGTCATCAGACTTGAACCGGTTGAAACTCATTCAAGTGCCCATGAATTCGACATGAGTACAATGTTTCAGCCCTAAGACTTCTTGACGTATTCGATAAGGATTTGTTGGCCATCGGCTAATACATGGTCTCCATACGAATCTACGACGACTGAATCAACAGACATCACCATCTCGTGAGTATCGTTAACTCGGTAGGTGCTGATTCCATCTTCTGCAAAGTAAACATTCCAAATCTGGAAGAATACGCCTAGTTTAACCTCTGTA
>JAAZXA010000050.1 GCA_014240385.1 Methanobacteriota archaeon
AAATCACTCATCATCGTCTAGCAGATTTTTCCACCAACGAGCGGCGGGGATAACAAAAATGAGACCTGCCAAAGCAGCAATAGAGAATGTTATCGCACCTTCTATACCTGTCATTGAGGACTTGATAGACTCTCCGTAAATACCTAATAAAGCACCAGGAATACCGAATCTAAGCCCTCTACCTATTATCCCAGCTGCAACGAATAGGCGTAAGTCCATTCGCCCAGCTCCTGCAATCCATGCAAGAGCCTTGTATGGAATTGGGGATACTGCGGCAATGAAAATTCCAGCGGCTCCGTACCTCTCTACAAGAATATTCAATCGGGCCACATTCGAGTCTGAAACAAAACGCTCAAGCAACCATCCACCTCCATACATACCTATTCCATAACCTGCAATCGCGCCAATTACACTGGATAATGTAGCAATGAGAACTACCAATGCAATTCCAGTTCCTGAATCTGCGTCAATAATCATCTTCCATACAAGAGGGTCTGGAGGAATTGGTTGGAGGGCTGCTTCTGTCGAGGTTAGAATAGCCAAACCAAGGTAGCCTAGGCCATCGGCCCAGTCCATGGCGGAGACAACCATCTCCTGTGGGACAAGGTTGACCATGTTTGCTCGGCAGACCTGATTGAGATGAACGTTCCCCGTCCAAGACGTTACTTGAGCAGCAACAATACCCCTGAAAGGCAGATACCGCTAGCGTGGACCATGGCCGGTGATGTGGTTCTCGACACATCTGCACTAATCGCTTGGCCGATTTCAGAACTTTCAGGCACTCTGGTTGTTCCGGAACAACAGAATGAATTACTACGAATTTCGCCAGATAGAGGCGCTATACTCGACACTTTGGGAGTAATTTTCATGCGACCTAGTGATTCAGCAATGGAATTGACTCGAGATGCTGCTAAGAAAACAGGAGATATGGCGGGTCTTTCAGAAATCGATCTATCGTTAATCGCCCTTGCTCAAGAAAAATCAGCAATTCTAGTTACTGATGATTATCGTATGCAGAATATTGCAACGTCAATGAGTTTAGTATGGAAGTCGGTTGGGGAAGACGGAATTACAGAATCATGGAAATGGGAACTACGTTGTATAGGGTGCAAGACTCCACAACCATCCCCCGATTCACCTAGCCGACGCCGGGCAGACTATGGGAACTGTCCAGATTGTGGCTCAACATTACGATTGAAGAGAATTGGATAATCACTCATTCTCAGTAGCAATTTCCTCGGTCATTCCACCGCGGTCCATGTCCATTTCCGCTTTACTAGGAGCAACTGCTTCTGATACTCCTACTTGGAATTCGCCTTTAGCACGACCAATATTTCTAGCCAGTTCTGGAATCTTCTTAGCACCAAAAAGGAATATAGCAAATATGACAAGAACTGCCATCTCAGTCGGACCAAACGCCATTCGTATCAAGACAAGGTGCAGCCTCTATCACTCAAAGGCTTCGGCCATTAAGCCTGAAAAACCCTGATTTCGCAGTTATGTTCAGCCACCGGATACTGGTGGCAGGAAAGCAACCTCACTGGCGTCCTTCAGAGATTCATCAATATCGGCACCAATTTCGCCATTAATTGCGATTCGCAGACCCGTGTCAAGCAAATGAGTCAATCTAAAGCGCTGGATTAAATCTCTAGTTGTGGAACCCATAACAAGCGCAACCTCAATTTCACGTTGGTCCATATTCTCTGCAAGTGGTCCAAAGAATAGCATCTTGATTTTGATACCAAGTTCTGGCGAAGCGGTCTCCTCCATAGACAAGCGAAGCGAATCAACAAAATGAATCAAACCCCTCACGAGGCAGAATATATACGCTCAACGAAGGGCAACTGAAGACATGCCTGAGGTCAGAGCAGTGGTCTTCGACTGTGACGGAGTGCTAACAGACAATTCCTCCTCATGGCAGAATATACACGATTACTTCGGGACTGAAAATAAAGAAATGCTTGCTAAATTTCTACGTAAGGAAGTTACTGATGAAGAATTTGTTGCCGATGATGTGCGATTGTGGAAGTCAGTACAAGAGAAAATTCACCGGGATGACATAATGAGGTGTTACTCTGGAATCAAGTTGATGCAAGGTGCTAGAGAGGTTGTGGAAGAATTACATGCGCGCGGCATCATGGTTGCAATAGTAAGTTCAGGAGTTGATCTATTGGTTGGTACCATCGCCCAGATGCTAAAAGTCGATGACTGGGCTGCAAATGGATTCGTATTCGATGAAGAAGGGTGGATGATAGGTGGAATGCCGACAATAGTGAACTCACACGACAAAGGAGAAATGGTCGAGAAATTTGCTAGAATCAATCAACTTGACCCTTCAACAATTGTCTCTGTGGGCGATTCGGGCCCAGATCTATCCATGATGATTGAAGGTTCAAATTTCGTCGGCTTCAATCCAATACGTGCAGGAGCAGAAGACGCATTTACTAAATCTGGAGTTCCTGTAATAGAGAGTAGAGACTTACGAGAAATTTGGAATCCAATCTTTGGTGAAGATTTCCCAAATCAAGAATAATTCAAGCGAATGGGATTGAAGCTGTAGCATGTGTATGTAGATTCACTACTGTCAAGATGCAGGGCTTTGGCTGAAATCCTAACATTCTTTGATAATCTGTCTGATTCTGCCACGTTGAAGAATGAACGATTGTGGTTCCCTTGTGATTTCCGACAAAATGCCCATGCACGTGGCCGGTAACAAAAATATCGGGTACCTGTTGGATAACCATTCTATCTTCAGGTTCGGGTGAAAGTGGAGTTTTCCCACCCCACGAGGGAGCAAGATGTCGCCGTTCCAACATCGCACGCATTGCCATCTCAGGTTTTGAATAAGTGACTGATCTTAGTCCTGCGACAAAGTCATCGATACTTTTCCCATGATATGAAAGAACACGAACTCCGTGCAAACTAAATTCACACGGATTACCCACAAAAACAGCATCCGAGTAGTCCTGCTGAACTTCCGGATCGAGGGCGGGTTGAGGTTCAGCAGGCCGTACTGCGTCATGGTTACCTGGCAAAATGACAACATCAACCCAATCCGGCAACCCTTCAAGAAGTCGGGCCAATTCTCCATATTGCTTGAATAAATCAGTAATCGCTAGATGTCTTTCTTGACCTGGATAAATCCCAACACCATCTACACCATCTCCACTTAGGACGAAATATTTCACAGTCTTTGCCAGAGGATCATTATTGAACCATTCAATCATTTTCGTCCATTGTGGTTCTAGGAAAGTCTTCGAACCTACATGGACATCAGATAGAAATGCCGCAGATACCGCTCTATCAGCAGATGCTGCGGCTTTAGAATGCTGATTCAAAGGAGGCATATGGATATCTGAAACACTGAATCGCTTTTCATAGAAATGCCCACTTATTCCCACCACGTCATCATTCATCAGACCATCAAAGGATGGATGCAAAGGGGATGCACCAGAAGGTGGTTTCAATGTGCAGAAAACATTCTGAGTTTCATCCTCAAGGACGAAACTCAAATTTCCAGCCCGAGTCCATCGAGAATCTGAGACAAGACCCACTAATGTGACTTCGTAGTCACGGTTAGAATGACGTTGGCGATTCCTCCAAGCCTCTGAAACACTAGTCGGGCGACGAGGCAGAGCACGACCTGCAAGCATCATATGACGAATTTTTCGAAGACGATCGGAGAAGCAGGATTTCATGTCTGACATCTTTCCTTCTGTTTTCGAAGAACCAGTAATGTCAAAATGTATCTCAATTTCAGCATCTACGTCTCGAGCTTGCATTGGAAACTCATCGAGGCGGTAATGATCAAGACCATGTGGGCGAGGTGCTGGAGACGGTACGGAAGTAGTAATTGGAGCAAGCACTCTCCCAATTACCTCGCCAGATTCAGGGCGGGCAAGAGTAGACTGCAGACTAACTGGAGAAGAGGGCTGAATCACTTCAACCGTCTCTTCATTTGGTACAAGAGTCAGTAACTCATCGATATTCTGGCTGGTAAGCATTCTAGTTTGAGATGAAGTAGCGGCTTCGATTAGTGGAATTAAATTTGAAAGATTTTGTATTTTTTCTCGGGCCGCAGAACCCATTACTACTAGTCCCGCAGCAGAAAGAGCCCGATGCTTCTCAGACCAATCGTCCGCAGACATACTACGTATGTCCAGTTAGTCCGCTCATGATAATATCGCAGGCTGATACTCCGATTAAAATCCATTTTGTATTATTCATCCCAATCTGTAAGTGAAGCCAAATCAACTTGTTGGATTTCTTCGGCCACTGTTTTAGTATCTTCCGTGGCCCAAGCAAAATTCCCTTCCCACTGCTCTGATTTAGGATCCATATGAGATGTATCTAACTGAGACTCTTGACCTGACCTGCTCTTCATTTCAGCCAATCTTGCATCGTCAGCATCTACTCTATCCATCAACTCCAGAGCAAGACGAAGTGAAAAAGCCACAAAAGAACGTTTGTTATCAAGTCGATCATTTCCACCGAAATCCTGTCTGCGAACGAGAAATTGATCACCTGCTGTGACTGCTACATGAACTAATCCCACTTCCTTTGTGGCAGTTGCACCGCCAGGACCCGCAATTCCCGTAATTGCTACAGATACATTGGCATCAGAGCGATATCTTGCTCCTCGAGCCATCTGGAGGGCTACCTGGTGAGATACTGCTCCGGCTTCATCATCACCAAAGGCACTCTTCTCAACGCCAAGTTCACGCATCTTGGCATCATTGTTGTAGGTTATCCAACCTTGCTCAAACCAATGTGATGCACCTGAAATATCTGTGAATGTAGAAGACAAAAGTCCACCCGTACATGATTCCGCAGTTACTATGCTCCAACCACGTTTACGAAGACGTCTACTGAGCCTCGAAGCGAGTGCAGCAGTTTCTTCGACCACGACTCTTGACTTGGCCCCACCTTCTTGACTCTTTCACAGAGGCAAACTTTCAATAAATTGAAACTTTCTAAAGGAAAAATACAGCAATTATGCCTTTTATTGGAAGATTATTGGTGGGCCCGACCGGAATTGAACCGGTGATCTTCGCTTTGTAAGAGCGACGTCATAACCCCTAGACCACGGGCCCCGAGAGAGAACGCGGGCGCGACGTGTTCAAATGATTGGCGGTTGAATATCCTCCCCAAGGTGACATGATGAACCCCATGGATGACCTGCTTGAACGGCTCCAAGAAAATGGAATACATGTAAATAATGAAGTCGCCCAAGCAATGAAGGATGTATTCATTGGTTCATTCACAGATTTCGTATTAGAGCCATTTTGGCATGATCGCCCCGTGCCGTTCCTAATTACCGAGTCAGATGCAACAAAGACGGTCTCTGCCCCACACATGATTGTCACTCTTCTACACCACCTAGAGCTTCGAGAAGGGCAGCATGTGTTGCTTATTGGAGCCAAAGGAGGATATATCGCAGCCCTGATTGATTACATTATCGGCAAGGACGGCATGGTTACTGTTGTCGAGCCACACCCCCAGGTACTCGAGCATAGTTA
>JAAZXA010000089.1 GCA_014240385.1 Methanobacteriota archaeon
CGTGTAAGTCTTTTACGCCTTCAGTCAGGATTGAGTTCAATTTAATTTCATGCTCATGGATAGCATTCATATCCATTCCAGATAGGTATTCAATGGCAGCACTTGAGCCTAAAATACCTGCATAATTATCCAAACCACCTTCGAAGCGTTGAGGACTTTTAGCCCACTTCATAGCATCGTAATCAGATGAAATCACTGTTTCACCTCCAGCAGAAATAGTGCGAAGGCCATCCAGTAACTCTGCTTTACCCCACAATACCCCCATCCCTGAAGGCCCTAGCATCTTGTGTAGGCTAAAAGCGATGAAATCGGCATCTAAATCTTGCACATCAATTGGCATGTGTGGTGCTGATTGAGCAGCATCTACTACCATCAGCCCACCATGGTCATGTACTATTTTTGCAGCAGCCTTGACGGGAAACTCAACCCCATCCAAGTTTCCTACCTGTGGCAATGAAACCACTCTCAACTTAGAACCGGCATCAGCGCACATAGTTTCGAATGTTTCTATATCGAAGGAATTATCGTCTAAACTCGGGATTACGCGGTGGTCAATCCCCTGTTCTTCCTTTAATTGTAGCCACGGAATCAAATTGCTATTGTGTTCACGATCAGATGTCAAGACAATGTCGCCTTCTTGCCAAGCCAATCCCTTGGAAATTTGATTTAGGGAATGAGTTGCATTTCTAGTAAACACAACTTGTTCAGTAGTTGGAGAATTAATGAATGATGAGAGGCGACGTCGAGAAATAGCCATTTTTTGACTAACTTGGTTCGCATACCGATGTACACTTCGTCCACCACAACTAGGGTGTTTGGTGTAATAATTTTGAATCTCATCAATAACGGATTGAGGCTTCAAAGTCATACAGGCATTATCAAAGTAAAGAGGTGGATTATCCCCCCGCAGAGTGGGGAAATCATCACGTCGAGCGCTAAAATCCCCCACTACCATGCCTCCGAATCACTCAGGAAATCTATGACAGGAGCATTAATTCCACAGTCGGCACAGGTAAACCGCGAAGGAACTTTTGTCTTACAAATTTCACAATTAGAATTAACAACAGCACTACCGGTGCAACCAACTTTAGGACAATCAGCAACAGCATCACCTTCAGGAGAGCGGTTGATTCCAACCCCCTCACCACATTCAGGGCAGGTGCCATCATTTTGAATGACCACCGTTTCAATACCCTCAGAAACTTGCGCCTCTAAGTCAGCAATAGCCTCGCGAGCGCGTCGTGAAAGGACCTTGGTTGTGCCAACTCCTAACATCAATTGCGGGAACCACAAAAGATGCATTAAGCCATAGACACCACCAACACCTGTGGCAATATGCAAACCCAAAAGGAATGGCATTGTCAATTGCCGGTCAGCCACGTAATGAACTCCTGCCCAAGAACTGATCAAAATTGTAAGCGACCAAAGGACCAGAATAAAAGTCCAACCTCCAAGGCTATGCTCCTTCAATGCCTCTTCCATTTTTCGAGGGTCGGGGTCGTAGTGGACTTCTTGCACATGTTGGTCACGAGTTTCTTGGACGGCCTTCCAAAATATGTATACAATAAAGGCCATGACAAAGATAGTGACTACTCCACCTAGCATATTTCCATCATCAATTTCAAAAGGAAAGTTTGGAGATGTTGTATGAAACAGAACCATACTCATCATTATGGATATCCAAGCAAAAATCAAACTAACAGAGTGCCCTTTCATTATTGGAAATAAATTCCAGATTTCAAACAAAAACCAAAGCCACAAACCAATTGAAGAAACCAATAAGAAAAAGCCTGAACCATCTATGGCTCTTATCCCCGGTAACCCTCCAATCATGGCATCTCCGCCACCCCACGTTTCTGGAGATATGGAACCCATGATAAAAGCGGCTAGGCCAATCACTAAAGCACGTAGGTGTGCGATGCTCCAAGTCATCCGTGCTAGGAGGAAATGGAATATCAATTCCTGTTGTAAATTATCCACAGCATTCATACTGGGGTGCAAATCACTGGTGCGAAAACGCGGTTCAACATCAGAAAGGCGAATCAATCCAAGGCGATTTACAACCTCATCAACAAGCGGAGGCGCTTCCTCGCTGGGGGTGGGAACCTCGCTCATCGGGGCTTCGCTGAGATAAGTTAGACATGAAGAGTTCGCAAACAAGCGTAGAACAACTATACTTCTTCAGCAATTAGCGTTAATTCAATTAAAGTCCATCCCCAAATACAATGACAGCATAAACAATCGTCGTATCTGGAGAGAGCCACTGGTGAGAGGAGAGTGTTTCACTGGGACATAACCGAAGGAAACACGAACCTTAACCGTGGCTCTCTTGCTTCGTAACTAATAGAAGCAGAAATAGAACCAAGAGAGCCACTGGTGAGAATTGAACTCACGACCTACGCATTACCAATGCGTCGCTATACCTCTAAGCCACAGTGGCAGTATTTGCGCCGACCTGCCTTCCAATCATAACCGCTTCGCCCGCGACCTTACTGGATAGAGGTCCGATATGGCTAAACCGAGCGGGCAGGTGGACGGCTCGCTGCCGAGATCGCATAGCCTGGTATCGCGCGTGACTGGAAAGCACGTGGGTCCGTCCCGCGGGAGTTCAAATCTCCCTC
>JAAZXA010000060.1 GCA_014240385.1 Methanobacteriota archaeon
ACAGGGTCATCAGTTAACCTTCGTGTATGGAAAATTGGATTTTCATCAAGTGCGTTTAGACTGTAGGTTACATAGAGGTGATAGTGGACTTCGTTAGGCGCATAGTGGGCATTTCCAGTCCAATTTTCAGGAATAGCGCATGGGTTAATGGTGATGTTCGAACCGCAGGACCCATTTTCACTCCCTAGGTAAGTTACTGCGATTCTTCCAGGATCGCCAGCATCTGTTTGAGGAAAGGCAGTAGAAATAACTTCGATTGGGCTAATTCGAATACTTTGGGCATCCCAACTTTCACCAGAATCTATACTTCTAGACATGTATATTCCTTGATCATTTCCAGTCCAAATATGATATGCATTGGAATCACTATCAGTTGCTACTTCAGAGTTTTTACGAGGATAGGGAGTTCCAACATCAGTACCCATCTCCCTCTCTTCCCAAATCATTCCGTTATCTTTTGAGAAAATTAGTGTTGGTGTTTCTACACGAGGTGTGAGGTAAACAGTTCCATCAGGAGCAGTAGTAATCGCCCCATGCAATCCACCGTTTGTAGATGCAAGGCCGACAATGTTCCCGCCGACTTCGAATGAGGCACCTCCATCAAAACTAGTGAAACAGGAAATTCCTACAAGTTTGTTAAAACAAAAATAGACAGCGGTGTCGTAAGTTGGATTTAGTTGCCCAATTGGCCCATAAATGCCTTCATCGACCCATGGTCCTGTTGCTAACTTGATGTGGTCATTGAGAGGAGTTGTTCCAGAATCATGCGGATTACCTAGCCATGATTGTCCTTCATTGTCTGACCATCCAATCCAAGTGGACTCTAGGCCCATCATATGAATGTTAAAAACACGATTTGTTTCTAAGTCAACCCATCCATATGGATCACTGGTAAAAGGGGCTTGAGTTATATCTGCTACATTTGTCCAACTTTCGCCATAATCGCATGAACGCATTGGTTTCTCCATAGCAATGAAGAATATGCAACCGCTAGATGTGATTCCAATACTAGGTTCTTTTCCAGTCTCACCTACATCACTGAATATGAAATCCATTTTCAATGGTTCTTCATCTACTGGCATACCCGAACTATTAGTAACGAAAATAGCAGGGTCATCTACTGCGGTGTCTTCGGGGTCATCTTTCAATACCTCTTCATCTGAAAGTATGTAATAGAGAACCGTAGATGAAAGCAAAAGAAAGACCACCGCCAATAGCATCTGGACTGTATCAACTATTCCAGCCAACCTACTGGGTAGAATCCCCCTTGCACTCATATTTGTGCCGGCATGGCAATAGCACAAGTATGTTATCACTTTCAGTAGTATTAATTTACTGTGGAAAGAAGGCACCGATATGAAGACCATGACATGCTTGCAACTTGGTGGTGCTTGTGACAATAAATTCACTGCAGAAACCTTTGATGAACTTGCAGAGATGGCAAAAAACCACGGCATGGAGATGTTTCAGACCAGCGATGAGGCCCATCTGGCTGCTATGCAGAAGATGATGCTATTGATGCAAGACCCTGATGCGATGAATAAGTGGTTTCAATCAGTGAGAGATGCATTTGATGCTCTGCCTGATGATCAATAATTTGGTCTTGAAATTTCAGATTGTTGAATGGATGCGTTCAAGAGAGTCCCCAATTCTGTTAGTTGCATGGACCCGATGCAAGCCCTGTTGATGCGGCTTGGCGAAGCGGGTATTCCACTCGATTCTACAATCATCGAAGCGATGATGGAAGTAGATGTTAGGGGTTTCAGCGATTTTGACCCAACTCCCTTTTTCCACGACCGCCCACTGGTCTTTCTTGAAACTCCAAGCGGCGGAGTAAAGACCATTTCCGCACCCCATATGGTTGCAACTTTGATGACACATTTAGAATTGGAAAAAGGACATGATGTAGTTCTAATCGGCGCTAAGGGCGGCTATTTCGCGGCATTAATTTGCCATTTAGTTGGCAGTGAAGGAAGTGTTTCAGTCTATGACCCATCAGAAGAAGTCATCCTTCACCTAGAAGAAAGACTTCATGATGTTGAGAATTGCAAATTAAGTGAAATATCAAGTCTCAATAAAGCACCAAAAGATTTCCCTGAATCAGCCAACCGAGTATTAGTAACTGGTTCGATTCGTGAATTACCAGATTGGTTGGAAGATTCAGTTGCAGATGGCGGCTTCATCATCGCCCCCCTTGGTGGTGAGGTTAATCAAACTCTGATAAAGCGTGAGCGCATTGAAGATGATTTGTATGATACTACCCTTGGTAGTGTGGTCTTTGGACCGGTTGACATCAAAGAGAGTGAGGCGGGTATTCCTAGCCCTGATACCTTGGCCGATGTATTGGAGGAAGCGGCTGCTTTTGCGCGTGTCCATGAAGCGATGGATACAGAGCTCTTGCAACAAATGGATGATTTAATTGCTGAATTACGTTGTCTTCCCGATGATTTACCACCTCCCGAATTAAATATTGAGTTTGATGAGGATGAAGAAAAGCATCCATTAATTGAGATTCTAAGTTCTGCTGAGGAGTGGCTTGGAGGGCTTTGGCCCTTGCTTGCCGAGATGTTCAATATCCGAATGCAGAATCCAGGTGCACCATCAGAAGATTCGTCTTCTACGGGCTTTTCAGGGGGTCATGAGGACCTGATTCCCTGATGCCAAGTTCAAAGGTCTGTCTTTGACTGCATTTCCTTGTTGCTTATGTCTAGCCCGCGCATACATCACTTTGCATCTTGCTTGGATGGGGCTTCGCGTTTGCTTTCAGTTCGTCTATTATTGCTTGGACCGTTTTCTTCTTCATTTGATATCGAGATGCCTAGGTGGGTTCCTGGTTCTTACTTGATTCGCGAGCCTTTGGCCCATGTTCGGGATATTTCGGCTGAAGGTGCTTCAATATCTCGTAAAGGCGAGAATGCATATCGACTCAAGCCTAATGCTGATTCTGAAGAGATATTGATTTCCTATGAATTGTTATGTCCTGACCTGACAGTTCGAACAAATCATCTCGACAATAGTCATCTCCATTTGCTTCAACATTCACTTGGTTCATGCCTTCAAAAGGCTGGAGTGTTGGAAATGAATGCACAGTGTCATTATCGATGCCTGATGATTGGAGTGCAGCAACTCAACTGCATACCTATCCAACCCAAACTCCAGATCATACTGATTGGAAAGGCTCCAATGTTGTATCTTGGGCACCTCCAACTATTGATGAATTATATGATGGCGTTATCGAGGCCGATGCTTGCCCTAATCATTCTCGGATGATGAGTGGTGTCATGCATCATTTACGTATTTGGGATGCTGGGGGGCAAGTTGTTGAGGATGAGGCTGTTGAACGCATCCTTGATTCAATGGACAAATTAGTTGCTGAGTTTGTTGCCTTATTTGGACCACTTCCATATGAGGAATATTGGACAATATTATTCTTGACAGGAGGGGGTCGTGGTGGTTTGGAGCATTTACGCTCCCAAACAAGCATGGTTCCGCGTAAGGCACTTTGGCCACAGCAAGAGGAAGCTTGGCGTGATTTGGTCAGCCTTTTGTCGCATGAATATCTACACGTCTGGAATGTTAAGCGCCTTCGCCAAAAGGAATTTGTTGAGTATGATTTGAGTAAGGAATCTCGTACTGATTTATTGTGGTGGTTCGAAGGTGGAACATCTTGGTTAGGAGATATAATTTGTTTGAAGAGCGGTGTTTGGAGTGAAACGGATTGGCGTAAAGATTTGGAGCGCAAGATGAAACGATTCTTGGCGGGAGATGGAAACCGCCATCAATCCCTTACTACTTCTAGTCATGAAGCGTGGATTCACTTGTATCGTCCACATCCATATTCTCGTGAATCCACGATTTCCTACTATCTAGAAGGTGAGATGGTGATGATGTGCATAGATGCAGAGTTGAGAAAGAGAAGCAAAGGTGAATCGGGATTAGAGACTTTGTTTGCAATGTTGTGGAAGCGCCATGGCCTTGATTCACCAGTGCTCGAAGAGTTGGGAATCCGTCATGCTGATATCAGAAAAGGCTTGACTTCTATGGCCGGTGGGAAGCGCCTTGGAATAATGCTTGATAAATTAACCAAACAGAAAATCAAGCCAAACCTTGAGGCTGCGATGAAAATATTCGGCTTGTCATTTGAGGCAACTGAAAAAGAAAAAGAAAAGCAAGCATGGTTAGGATTGAGACTTTCTCAAAAGAATGGTCTGAATATTGTAGGACTTCAGCATGATTCTTGTGTTCGTAATATTTTGATGCCAGATGACGAGTTGATATCTATCGATGGCATTCGATTACGAAGTCCTTCAGAATTAAAGGATGCACTGGCCGGTAAAGCAGGAACAGATATCGAGATAATGATTTCACGTCATAATTCAATTCAGAAGTTTAAGGTAGTGGCTGCAGCACAGCAGGCAGACAAAGTGAAACTTATTGGCAAGGGCAATAAGTTATGGAAGGCAATGCTTGAGAGCGCTCAGGATTCCTGAGATAAGATTTCTAAAGGCACCAATATCGGTGGCACATCGCATGTAAGTAAATGTCTGCTAGTTTTTGGAGGATAGACATTTTCTGAAAGACACATATCGATGATATCCTGTTTGCTTAGGCTATCTATGCCACAGTTAGGCCATACTTCGACAATTATTCTTTCATCTTCAAGATAATCAAAAAGCATCACAGGTAATCTTGCTAAACCTAACCTTTTTCCGACAGTATAGCGATGATGACCATCGAGAATAGCACCCGTATTTTTGTCGACCAGAAGAGGTTTGGTGTAGCCACCCCAACGGTTGGTCATTTTTTCAAGTTTTGCAGCATTTTTCTCTCTAATTTCTTCATGAGGTTTTAGCCAATTTAGTGAAACTAGGTGTACCATTGAGGAGGGAGAATCCCATTCCACCGCATTCGCCTCATCAGCCATGCCGCTTGGGCGAGGCTATCGACGGAACATACTTTCGCTACCTTGTTGAAGGAGAATTGTCTTGAAGGTTGGCTGCGGCCTAATGCATATGGCTTCTGACCTCACTCCACTCGTATTAGAGGAGGGAGCATTGAATTGGCTCGATTCTTTACCTGATTCGGTGCTTGAAATTCATGATGGAATCATCGCAGTGAATGGTGCAAGTTGGTTGGTTGGCGGTGCAGTTCGTGAATCAATGCGGGGCCGCCTTCCCAAAGACTACGACATTGCAACATCTCTCACTCCAGATGAAGTTGAAGAAGCATTTGTTCATACAATCCCAACCGGCAAGGAATTTGGAACAATTACGGTAGTTATAGATGGAATTAATCATGAAGTAACTACCTTGAGGTCAGATGGCGGATATAGTGATGGACGGCGGCCTGATACCGTTCATCTAACAACTTCATTGGCTCTTGACCTTGAGCGTCGTGATTTCACCATCAATGCGATGGCTGTCGATATTGGACGAAGACAATTATTTGATCCGCATTATGGATTATCAGATTTGAAGAACCATCGCTTGCGAGCGGTTGGAAATGCAAACCGCAGATTATCTGAAGATGGCTTGAGAATAATGCGTGCTTATCGATTCCTAGACCAAGGAGATACATTCGTCTGGAATACCGATTTAGAATTGGAAATGGCTTTGGTAGAGAGAAGAGATATGCTTTCAGCGATTTCTGTAGAAAGGATTTGGGCAGAGTTTGAGAGGATTCTAAATGGGGTGGATGCAAGTAGAGTACTCAAAAGAATGGCCAAAGACGGAATAATAGACATACTAATTGGTGGGAATACATCTGAAGACTCAATTAGAATTTCTTCTGTCAAAGGAGATATTCAGGCATCCATAAGAATGGCTGTACTCTTCAAGGATAGAGATTCTGTTGCTGCTGCTGATACTTTGAAATCACTGAAAGTGTCAAACATATTCAAGAATTCAGTGTTATGGTTTCATGATTGTCTTGGAACTTCACCGTATAACGGGGATGAAGGAAATCTAAGGCTGTTCCAATATGCAATGGGAGAGAACTTGAATGATTTCTTAGAGATTGACGAAGCTTGGATGGGAAAAGACTTCACTGAATTAAAAAACCGGCTTGGGGCATTGGATTTTTCTCAATCAAGAGATTGTTTGGTTGATGGGCATTGGTTGATGGATCGAACTGGATTAGAGCAAGGAATGAGACTTGGTCGACTGAAATTGTGGATGCACCGCTTGCAAATTGAGAGGAACCTTTCTACTGTTGAAGAGATGGAATCCTTGCTTTGCACTCTTCAATGGGAGTATGGAGAGCCGAAGACTTGGCCAAAGCCAATTTGGCCATGATTTGAAGGGGGTAGACCTTTTCGGAGATTATATGCAGCCTGCGGCCACCCAGATATTCTCGCCCACGCCAGATGGTAACTTATCGAACCCTTGGTTTAAAGCAGCAGGTTATGGAATTCCGATTTCAATTGTTTTATGGGTGATTGGAGGAGAAGAAAGTCCTGCAGCAGCATTTGGTAGCCTTACTTGTTGCTTTTCTATTATTGCACTATTAATTGGCGGTGCAAAAACTCAAGCAAAACTTGCAAAAGATGGATTGAATAATGCCGGTGTTTCTTTCCAACATCTTGCTCAACAAAGCCCTGTCAGTTCAGAAAATGGCGCAGTCAGTCTTACAATAGAAAAGTCGAATTGGCAAGATGGCGAAGAAATCGCTCTTCGATTCACTGCCCCTCCGTGGCCAGCCGAGGCTATGGCATGGGTTGGTATCGTACCTGCTGGTACTGAATCAGGATCTGAAGAAATCAACGATGCGGCAGCCATTTCTTACCTCCACCTCGGTGGTCATCAAAGCGGCCGCCTTACTTTCCCATCACCTGGAGAAGGACCTTGGTCGATACGACTTCACAGTGCTGACGACCCAACTATGGGAGAACAATTAGCAGAAGTTGACTTCACAGTTGGTCTCCATCCTCAACAACTAATCAATGATTTAGTCAAAGACAAAGTAGATACTTCGAAGTGGGAAGGAATCGTTTCAGAAATAACAGAAAAGGTTGAAAATGGTGATTTTGGTGAGGATCTCGATAATGAGGAAATCCAAAACATATCACGCTCATTACTATCGACCCACACGAATGGAATGCCAGAACCTGTGCAAGCGGCTGCGCAGTCTGCCTTGGAGAAGAAACTGGATAAGACTCTCAAGAGCATTGATGCAAAGAAAGCAGGGATTGTTGCAGCAAGCGCAACAGGTCTTGCTGGAATTGGAATGGCGGCGGCTTCAGTTTCTGCTTCTGCAGAACGAGTAAAACAAGTTGCAGAAGTTATCGAAGAAGTTGTTGAGGAGCCAGAGCCAGAACCTGAAGAAACCCCTAAGGAATTAGTAATGCTCTCTGAATATTTATCGAATTCTGAACAGTCTATTTACCAATTTTTCAAGTCCATTGATTTGGATGATTCTGGTAAGATAGATGTATACGAATTCCAAATGGCATTGAAAGAAACAGGGATTGGCGACCTTCCTCCATGGGAAGTGAGTTCACTTGTTGCTGCCATTGATACCGATAACGACGGACAAATAAATCTACCAGAACTTGAGATTGCAATTGCAAAGATTCGCAACGAGACTCCTCCAAAAGAATCAGATTCAAAGCCAGAGCCTGAAGTCATCGAACAAGAATCTGAACCTGAAGTGGCGCCTGAAGCAGAGCCCGAACCCGAAGTAATCCAAGAGGAAGTTCAAGTTATTGAGGAAGCAAATATCAACCTACATGATTTGGTGCATCAACTTGGAGATGCAAGGTTTTCCAGCGAGAGGTCAGCAATTATGGATTCAATAGGTGGTGGAGCATATAATTTCTCGATTGAAGTATCTGCTGTAGAGAGAACACTGGGAATTGGTTTGGATGAATATCTACGCGGTGGGCGTTCATTAGCCGGAAATGTAGTCGGCGACGATATTGAAGTACTGATCAGAATGCCTTCTTCAAGGAATGAGGAGATGGAGAGTAGCAAAGGAAGTGTAATCGAATTAACTGCTACTGCAAGCGATTGGAATAATCTTCGAAAGCGTTTGGATATGAATCATATCGAGTGATTGACACTACTATGTCTTCACAAATGGCGAGCAATGACTAGCCGTTGAACTTCTTGGGTACCTTCGTAAATTTGCGTTATCTTAGCATCACGGAAGAAGCGCTCTACTGGGAATTCTTTGACATATCCATAACCGCCAAGGATTTGAACTGCTTTTTCAGCAACCCACATAGCAGTATCACCTGCGAATAATTTAGCCATACTAGCTTCCTTTGAATGCCTTGGTCCACCTTCTTCGTAGTGTTTTTGTTTGGCAACTGCTGCCCGATAAACCAATAATCTAGCAGCATCAATTTGAGTAGCCATATCAGAGAGATAGGCTGTAATCATCTGATGGTGGGCGATTGGTTTACCAAAAGTTTCTCTCTCTTTGGAATATTTATTGGCGGCTTCAAAGGCCCCTTGAGCAATCCCTAATGCTTGAGCAGCAATCCCAATTCGACTATTATCTAAGGCGTTCATGGCGATAGCAAAACCCTTGCCAACTTCTCCCAACACATTCTCAACTGGAACCATACAGTTGTCTAGTTCTAAGGAACAAGTATCAGATGAACGAATCCCGAGTTTATCCTCCTTCTTTCCAACACTAAATCCAGCAAATTCTTTTTCGATGATAAAGGCAGTTACCCCACCGTGTTTCTTGACTCCGTAATCAGGGTAGTCTACTACTTTGGCAAAGAGCACGTAAATATCAGCGCTATCACCATTTGTTACCCACATTTTCAAACCATTGAGGATGTAGTGCTTTCCATCATCTGAAAGTTTGGCTTTACATGACAATGCAGCGGCATCAGTTCCGGCTCCCGCTTCAGAGAGTGAGTAAGCACCAACATCAGTTCCTGTAAGCCTACGGGCATACTTTTCCTTTTGTTCATGAGTGCCGTGCAAGGTGATTGTTTTGCAGCATAATCCGACGTGTACAGCATAGAAAACAGCAAAAGAGGGGTCGACTCTTGCTAATTCTTCAATGATGATTGCTTCAACTACATCATCGATTGGCATACCACCATATTGCTCTTCTACTGTAATGCCATGAAGTCCAAGTTCCACAAACTCCTGCCATTCTGAAGTAGGGGCAATCTGTTCATCATCTCTTTTAGAAATTGTTGCGGCTAAGGTACTCTCCGCAAAGTCCCTGACAAGTTCCCTAATCATTTGGTACTCCTCGTCCTCATCGAAATTCATGGTAGCCCGAAGAGTGAGAGGGGAGGCTTAGTTATGATTGCATCTAAAGATACAAACAATTCATTTAATCTCTTCAATAGTTGGATTAAAATAATGGTCGTTTGTCGGCGGCTTTAGGTGAGTTCTTGACAGACGATGAATATCTTGAGTTTAGCATAGCCCACAAGCGTAAATACTCGATTAAACATTTGTGGTATCAAAATAAAGATGACAAGGTAACTATTGGCCTTTCTGACTTCTTAGCCAAGGAAATCGGAGAAATATTGAGAGTAATTCTACCCCATGCAGATGATGAATTAGATGTTGATGATGAGATGTTGAGCATCTGGACAGCAGATGAAAAGATTTCCTTTAGGGCTCCGTTCAGCGGTTTAGTGTCCGAAGTCAATGGTGAAGTAGAAATAACTCCAGAATTAATCAATGATAGCGCTTACGAAGATGGCTGGTTGATTATCATGGACCCTCATGAATTGGACATGGAAATGTTTCTTGAGCCAGAAGAGTATGTCCAAGCACTTGCAGAGATTTGAATACAATTGTATCTTATGCTGTTAAGTCAGTGACTGCCTTCAATTTTTCAGGATGAGCCTCAAAGTGGGCCGCCAAATCTGCCAACCCTGCTGATAATGCATCGGCTACTGCAAACTTAACATCCAGTGGGTGCAAAGTCCCATCCATCACTGCAACGCGAATCGAAGCGAGGTCAGACCAAGTGCTTGCTTCGCCAAATTCTGGTTTTGGAGTGACTACCAATTCACCAAATTCTGGCAAGATAACATATTCAATCAATTCGTATACTGGTGAATCTTCTTGTTCTGGGTCGAGGAATCCTTTTCTTAATTTCTTGCGCATCTTCTTTGCTTCATCATGAAGAAGGATTGCAGAACTAGGTTGGGATTTTGACATTTTATGGTCGAAACTTTCCATCCTTCCTCCACTTGCTTTCAAGCCAGAGATAATTGGAGTATGGAAGCAAGTGGCCTTTGTCCACTTCCATTTGTCTGCAGTTTCACGCATGTACATGTGAGCCTTGCGTTGATCCATTCCTCCAAGTGCAATGTCAATATTCATTTCAAAAATATCTGCCGCCTGCATTGCAGGATAGTAGAATCTTGCGAGATCTCCATCAGATGAATCCTCATCCCTTCCCATGATAGTAAAGGTACGGCGAACTCTTGCAAGGCTCATATTCTTGGAACAACGAAGTACTCTTGCCCAATAATCCCCTGAATCCATAATAGTACTCGCATATTGGAATTGCAATTGCCCTGCTCCATTTCCTTCGGGAGGATTGTTGAGTAATACTCTGAATGTATCTTCCATATAGGATGCAGTGGTCTGTATTTTCTCCATGTCACCACCGAACTTATCATTCACCCAAGCATGCCAATCTGCCATAAAAACCAGTACATTTGCTCCTGCTTCAAGTAACCTATTGAGTGTTAATGAGATTACTTTCCAGCCAATATGGGCTTTTCCACTTGGCTCAAAACCAACATAGCAGCGAATGACATCATCACCACCTGCACTTTTTCCATCTAACATAATACTGACGAGGTGATCAATCCCCACTACCTCCTGTAGTGCTCCAACCATCCATGCCAAGCGCTTTCGCTGCTCGTTGCTAAGTTCTGAAAACCGAGGGTGTTTCTCTGTATATGGTGCGAGGATGGCATCGATGGTACTTTCATTCATCTCTGCCATTGTAGACATATTCATCCCTCGACGAGTTTGCTCAGTTTTTCAGATAATGACATTGCACGGGTGCCATTGCCTTCTTCCAACTTCTGCTCAATTTCAGAAATCAATGTAAGAGCCTGTGCTTTCACATCATCAGTCATGGTCTTTGACATTTCCATCAATTTCTTTGCTAATCTGATATTCGAGTTTGCCTTAGAGATTTTCTTACCTGCTTCTTTGGCCTTGTCACCTCGTTGCTTGGAATTGTATCCAGTTGCCTCATCGAGGAAGCCCGACCAGCGTTTGCGTGATTCCATCGCTTCTTCGCGTCCACCATCCGCTTGTAAAAACTCGGAAAGTTCATCACCTTTCATTTGCTCAACCTCTACAACCAACTTTCCCTCTTCGGAATATGTGGCTTGAATATTGCGTAGAATTGCAAATGATGCGGTAAAACCACCATCGACACCGCTCTTGACACCACTAAAATACTGACCGCCTAATTTGGCTAACCCAGCATTTCCACCAATTGTTTTTACTAGCCCGCGCTTAACTTCGAATTGCTCCATCAAGCCCCTCCAACAGACTACATGAAATGACCTTTACGTTGGGAATGGCTGAAATGGAGTACCACCTGCGAGACTTCATGGCAATACTGAGAGCACCTACTGTTGCGTTATTTATGGCCCTCTTACTGATTCCTTTCCACGCTTTAGCTCAAGAGGATGAAGAAGGGATGCACTCCATTGCCAAAGCCACCCAAATTGGCGCAATTTCAGATTCAGATATTGGATTGAATGAGGCCCAGTTGCGACCCCAAGGAGACCATATTCTAATCGCTGGCGCTGAAGGATATGCTCGCCTTATCGATTCTAAAGAGCCGGAGTCAAGAGCCAAAGATATTTCATTGACTTCAGGTAAAACAGAAGATTTCACCGCCTTAAGTTGGCATCCACAGGGAGAATCAGCCCTTTTAGTTGGAGAAAACGGTCAAATGATGAGGCTTAGCCTTGAGAATTACGCTTTAGAAACCGTCGAAGGAAAGGGAGTCTTGGAAGGCGAGAAACAAACTGCAATAGCCTGGAACCGGAATGGAGATACCGCTTATCTTGGCGGGCAAAATGGCAGTATTTTCAGATACTCATCGGCTGATGGGTTTACATTTCTTGATAAGTCTCAAAGTCCAATCACAGCAATCTATTGCCATCCAAGTCCAAACACTCGCCTATGCGTGATATCCACTGCAGGCGATGGAGCGGCAGTAATAGATATTGACCATCAAGTATCTTGGATATCAAATACCGAAGGAGATACTTGGGTAGATGTGATTTGTCCTTCTGTTTCGAGAGATATTTGCATATTGATTGGTAGCGGTAAGAGACTTGCAGTCCTGCATTTGGATGTTGAAAAACCGTCTGCAAGTGCCACTGATACCCCCGAAGTTCTGTCAACATTACAGGGTGAATTGACCGGTGGCTCATTGATTGGAGATGGCAGTATCAGTTTGCACATCGCTCCATATTCAGTAGCAAGTTATGGCCTCGAGGAGGAAATGGCTTGGGCTGTTGTCATGAAGGATGATGTTAGTAGCGAAGGTAGCCTAGCGGGCTCGACCATGGTTTTCACTTGGGGTATAGAAGATACTGATGGTTTCGTTCTTTCTTCTAATGGGTTAATCGCCTCTATTTCCCCAATTAAAGAGGTAAAAGAGAAAGATTTGCTTGGAATGGTTGTGATTGGTATGGTTGCAATCAGCGTTCCAGGGGTGCTATTTGGAATGATTTTTATGAATTCGAAGACCCTGCAGCGCTGGTGGATGAATAAGTCAAGAAAGCGTAGGCAGAAGAAGGCTGACCGCATTCAAGCCAAGCAAGATGCCAACAAATCAGAGGATTAGGAACTACCTTTTGCTGCGAAAGTTCATGAACGCAGTGTCCAGCCCTTGGGTCAGGAGTGGTAGATATGGTGTACGAGGCTTTGGACTTCTACGATATTGAATCGTAATGTTCTGAAGAAGAAATCATGGTTCGCGACATGGTTCGTGATTGGGTTAATGAAGAAGTCATTCCAAACATCGAGGAAGCCTGCCGCGAAGGCAGATTCCCAGAAGAATGGGGGAAAGCACTTGGTGAAATGGGTGTTTTGGGAATGACCATTGATGAGAAATATGGATGTGCTGGAATGTCCTATGTTGCATATGGCCTTGTTTGTCAAGAATTAGAACGAGGAGATAGCGGACTTCGCTCTTTCGCCAGCGTTCAAGGTTCTTTGGCTATGTTCCCAATTTCCGCCTTCGGCTCCGAAGAACAAAAGATGCATTACCTGCCAAAGATGGCCAGCGGTGAATGGATTGGCTGTTTTGGTTTAACTGAGCCAGATTATGGCTCTAACCCAGGTGATATGATTACCAAAGCAAGTGACCAAGGTGACCACTACTTATTGAACGGGGCAAAAATGTGGATCACAAATGGAACAGTTGCGGATGTAGCAGTAGTTTGGGCCAAGTTAGATGGCGTAATTCGTGGCTTCATCGTAGAGAAAAATGACCCAGGGTTCAGCGCTCCTGAGATGACTGGAAAGCATTCACTGAAGGCAAGTGTTACCAGTGAGTTGGTATTTCAAGATTGTAAAATTCCAAAAGATAGAATGCTTCCAAATGTGAAAGGATTGAAAGGCCCATTCTCATGCTTGAATAATGCCCGCTTCGGTATTTCATGGGGTGCCATCGGTTCAGCCCAAGCATGTTTCCATTCAGCCAAGGAATATGCACTTTCAAGGATTCAATTTGACCATCCTATCGCTTCCTATCAATTGGTCCAAAATAAATTATCTTGGATGCTTAGAGAGATAACTAAAGGGCAATTATTGGCTCTTAACCTCGGCAGGAAAAAAGATGATGGCACTTGGATTCCTGAACAAATTAGCCTTGCAAAAATGAATAACGTCGACATGGCATTGGAAATTGCTAGAATGGCCCGAGATATACATGGAGCAAATGGTATTCTTGATGAGTACCCAATAATGAGACATATGGCCAATCTTGAGTCTGTTAAGACCTATGAAGGAACGCATGACATCCATAACCTCATCATCGGTCGTTGGATTACAGGCATACAATCCTTTACTCGAACTCTTTGAGTGATAGAGTAATCACGCCTATCGTGTGAACGGTTGTGATGATTTGCTATTCAGTTCACACTGACCATTCGTATTGCTGCGCAATGCTCAGGGAATGTTCATCAATGGACTGCGAGTCGACGACTCGTTCCACTCCTTCGGAGTGGAGGTGATATGATGCCTGAAATCGCAGTTCTCGTTAAGCGTGTGCCAGATACTAATGCAAAAATCGCAATTTCAGAGGATAGAGTTGACCTCTCGGCAGTCAAATGGGTAATGAGCCCATACGATGAATTTGCCTTGGAAGCAGCAATGATGCACAAAGAATCCAATGGGGGTACAGTTACTGCAATCACTCTTGGTACGCCGGATTGCGACAAGGTCCTAAAAGATGCAAAGGCAATCGGAGTTGATCGAATTGTTCGAGTTTGGGATGACTCATGGAGTGATTTGGATTCAAATCAAGTTCAGTCTGCTTTGGTTAGTGCTTTGAAAGAACTTTCAGCAGAGGTAGTCTACTGTGGAAAATCTGCAGCAGATACAGGTGCATCATCCACTGGTCCTGGCGTAGCAGAGCGAATGGGTTGGGCAAGTGTGAGTAATATTATCGGCATTGAATTCGAAGATTCCGGAGTAGAAGTTCTAATTCCACGAAATGTAGGCAATGCACGAACAGGTGTTTCACTACCAGCCGTAATTTCCTGCGACAAAGGATTCTGCAAACCTCGTAAACCCAATGTGAAGGGTATCATGATGGCCAAGAGAGCCCAAGTTGAAGTATTGGGCGCAGATATCCCATCACCATCAATCAATATTGTATCACATACCCCTCCTCCTCAAAAAGCACCTGGACAAAAGTTCGAAGGTGCAGGAAATGTGCCTACCGTCGTGGCAGCCTTGAGAAACGACGCCAATGTAATTTGAGGTGAATTTAATGACAGATATGATTGTAATAGCAGAGACCAAAGAGGGGGCTGTCAGTCTAGTCACCTCTGAATTAGTTAGTGCAGCGATAGTATTGGGTGGAAACCCAACTGTTATTGTTCCTGGTGTTAATGATACAGCAGCCACTTCTGGGGCTAAGATTTCTGGCGTTAGCAAGGTCATCGCTTGTGTTGGTGAACAATTCTCAAATTACGACGCAGCCGCATGGGCAAGTGCAATAGATGCCTGCGCCCCTGCGGGAGTAATAATTTGTGCAGCCACTCAAAATGGCAAGGATTTAGCCAGCCGCTTGGCTGCACGTAGAGCAGTTTCAGTTGTGCAAGACGTAGTTGCCATTGATGAAGGAGTCTTAACTTCACCAATTTACTCTGGTAAGGCAATGCAAAATGTTTCACTGCATGGAGATGCGGTTGTCAGTATCAGAGCAAATACATTCTCACCATCTTCAGATGGCGGCAATGCCGAAATCTCTGTAATGAATCAATCTGCAGACCTCAAAACAGCAGTTAGAGAAATGATTGCCAAAGCAAGTGAACGCTTAGACGTGGCTGAAGCCGACATCATTATCTCAGGAGGTCGAGGAATGCAGGACCCTGCTAACTTTGCGCACTTGGAAAGAGTAGCAGATACCTTAGGTGCTGCAGTTGGAGCAAGCCGCGCTGCAGTTGACGCTTGGGAAGAGATTTCCCACAGCATGCAAGTCGGACAGACCGGTAAAACCGTAAATCCAAGCCTCTACATCGCAGTTGGAATTAGTGGTGCAATTCAACACTTAGCCGGAATGAGGACCTCCAAGTATATCGTAGCTATCAACAAGGATGCTGAGGCGCCAATTTTCCAACATGCAGATTATGGAATCGTTGCAACTTGGCAAGATGCTCTGCCAATTCTTGAATCTGAGTTAAAGGCACTACTCGGGTGAATTTCCGAATAACTAAAATCAAGGTTATTCATCTAATTCTAAGGCATCTCTCGCCGCTTCGGCTTCGTCTTCAAAGCCTGTGGATTCACCCTTACCAAATCTCTCCATCAAGGCACCTCGCAAGTCAAGGTCAGGTAAATGGAATTCCGGCATCAGGTGCCAAGGTGTTAATTTAGAAAGTGTTCCAAGCAATAACCAACTACCTGGGAGCATGAACACTCTTAGTGGAGGAATCACAAGACCCAATTCACCGAGTTGCTCGGCCGTTTCTTTCAAGTCCTTTGTTGGAACTTCTTTGGCAAGAGCGATTTTTGCTAAAACAACTATTGCATCCTTTGTTTCGCCAGCCTCTAGAACTGTCCAATCCCAAGCATCCGTAAGTTTTTCCCCCCATGCTTTCGGGTCCTTTGCAACATCGAGAATTTCTTTTCGATGATCCGGATTAATCATTTTCGCACCTTTCCAAGCCAAGCCTGCAGCACCAATCGCCATTGCGATGGCGCCTTTTTTTTCTTTTTTATTTGACATTTAACTCACCATTTCATCATCTGCAGCAAATACTATTGTCAGTATTCCATTCCAATCATTATCGTCGCTGTCACTCATCCCATCCAATATTATAGCAGTTCCTTGATGTAAAATCCAAGCATCCATGCTACTATTGTAGCCGGCAGTATCACTACTGCCTCCTGAAAACAAATCCCAATGATGAGTTAATGTTCCATCAAATTCGGTTTCTTCAGTATGGGTCATTGAATAACCAAAGCCAACTGCAAGCATACTCCAATCGCTGGTATCGAAAGTACATCCAATTGCCGGAGAAGTTCTGGTGGTATTTACAAAAATTGTGAAGTTAAGAGTACAATTCTGAGCATCATGATTGCCAGAAGGATCACCATTTCCATCGAAGGTTATGTTCAGTGTAATATTTGTATCCTCGGCTAACTTTTCATGCATCAATGAAGTTACAGTGATTCGCATACGAGCATTTCCATCAACAAGAAGATCATGAGAATCAGGCACACCATCTAAGTCTGTATCATCTAATCCAGTAGCGGTATTAGGCATTAAGGAAATAATGAGACCAAATAATGCGGCCCCAAGAAATACTCCGAAGATCAAGGCAGAAGTTACTGCGATGCGCACATCGGCTTGTTGTTGTGACTCCGGCATGAAGGCAAGTCGGGGTTGTTTTGCTTTGATGCTTGTGCTGAAC
>JAAZXA010000027.1 GCA_014240385.1 Methanobacteriota archaeon
CAACAACCGAAAGAAAATGGTCATATCTGTCTCAACTTCTTGTAGTAGCGCGTTCAAATCTTGGATTAGAGGCGCATCCGATGCGGTGAATACGTCCAATCCTAACTTGGCAGCCCACATGTTATTGTGATGTTCGTCTAATGCACCGATGTACGCATCAAGCACTTGATGCAAACTCTCGGGATCATCCATCAATGGAACCATCGCTTCAAGAAACCGAGCCAAATTCCACCCACCAATTTGCGGTTGTTGGCCGTATCGATAACGGCGATTTGAGGCATCAGTTGTGTTTGGAGTCCAGCCCGGATTGTAATCTTCCAACCAACCGTACGGTCCGTAGTCAATGGTTAAACCGTGTATGGACATGTTGTCGGTATTCATCACTCCGTGAACAAAACCAACCCGCATCCAATGCATAATCATCAATGCTGTTTTTTCTGCGATGTGAGTAAACCATGCCACACGAGCTACATCATCATGGACTGAGTGGTTGGGGAAATGGTGCTCAATGGTGTGGTCAACCAAGGCTCGTAACGTAGACACATCACCAGATGCAGCATGTATCTGAAAACTTCCAAAGCGCAGAAAACTAGGAGCAACACGGCAAACAACCGCTCCTTGTTCCGGTGCTGGGTTACCATCGTATAGCATATCGCGAAGTACCGATTCACCGGTTGTCACCAACGATAATGCACGGGTAGTGGGTACACCCAAATGGTGCATTGCTTCACTGCAGAGGAATTCTCGAATCGAAGAACGAAGCACTGCTTTTCCATCTGCAAAGCGGGAATAAGGCGTATTTCCTGCGCCCTTGAGTTGCAATTCCAATACTTCATCCTCCAGTTGAACCTCTCCCAAAGTGATAGCCCGCCCATCACCAAGTTGATGCGCCCAATTTCCGAACTGATGTCCGCCATAACGCTGAGCGTACGGGTCCATACCTCCGATAACGGAACCTCCCCCCAGTATGCTGCCGTCAGGTCGGTCTAGACCAAGTTGCGCTGCCATCTCGTTCGACCACATCACCAGTTGAGGTGCAGGCGCTGGAGTCGGATTAACGCGCGACCAGCATGCTTTCGGAACTTGCCGCGGGCGCCCCCCAACTTCTTCATCGCCCGGCGTTTCATCAAGGAAACGACTGAGCCACTGAAGAGAAGCAAAGGTGCCCATGCAATGAGCACAAGCGTCTCTAACTTGAAGATGTGCTAGATTTAAAAGATTGAAATTACAACTCAAGCACTGGAATAATGTGAACGGGATTCTCTGAATATTACGGCCACCAACATGGCCATCATAGTCAGCAGCATTGATGGTGCCGGCATACTCTCATCTCCCTCTTGTGGAATAGGGTCGCCCTGTCTCAGAGTGAATGTATCACCTATCTCTCCACTTTGTCTGACATAATCTACCTGCAATGATTCACCTGCAATATCAACACTCACCCTAACTATTCCATATGACTGCTCGCGGTATGCAGACCAGGACGGCTGCTCATCGGAATACTGGTACTCCCCCCTACCAGCAGTGCCGACAATAAGGTGTATTGGAGCGTGTGCACCTGAGAAAACCTTGCCATCATCAGCATCGCCACGCTGCTGGACCTCTGCATCGATTACAGGCCATGTACGTTCGTAGAAGTGGTCATGCCCCCAGAAAACCAAATCAACTCCAGACTCGACAAAAAGTGCTTCCAAATCGGCACGCAATTCTGCATCTTCATCGTGCGTGGCATCATCGTGTGAAGTGTACATCGGCTTGTGCCCATAGACTATAATCCAAGGTACCTGCTCTCGATTCTGGATTGCATCGCCAAGGTCAGACTCCAGCCACTGATACTGTTCACTGCCGGCACTGTAATCATGCTCTGTCGAGAAACCAGTGAAATGAACAGGACCGTAATCAAAGGAATGCCAGTAATCGGAACCTGAGGTTGAAGGAAATTCAAAACGCAGATCGTAGGCCTCGAATCCGTATCCAGGCTCGTTCTCATGGTTACCGGGCACCATCATCCAAGGCATGTTGCTCATCGACCTCTGATTAGAATCCAGATAATCATCCCAAACAGACTGCTCGCCATTGGCATAGGAGATATCGCCAGAAAGTATGAGGAAGTCCGCATCGCTATCAACCACCATGTTGGTAGTCTCTATACCCTCTGAACTAAGACCGTGATCCCCGAAAGCAAGGAAGGTGAAATCTGACAAAACATCTCTAGTCTGGAAAGTGTAGACCTCTGACCAGACACTTCCATCACCAACCCTGTAACTATAGTTGCTTGCAACTTCAAGGCCTACCATAACACCACTGTGGAATACCATGTCGTGGTCATAACAGAACTCTTCCCCCATGGCGCTGTTGTCAAGAGAGCCATCTAATCCCCATTCAACCTCGGAATCTGTCTGAGATTCAGTAGCCCATATTACCTGCATCTGACTTTCATCCTGGCCTAGTGAAATATGAATCTGCTAAGGAGAATTACTTCCAGTCAGAGTACTAATCGGACAACTGAGAAGACTTCCTATCTGTGCATCCGCTACGAGAGTGAATGCCGGTATGCAAAGCAGGGCTGTGATTACCAGTAGAGCCAAGCGCCTGAGCATAGACCCTCGAGGGCTTGTCACGCTAATTATTTACGGTGGATATTATTGAGATATACGAAATAATTCAATCTTCGCCTGCCTCGAACATCGAGATAATCCTCTCAAGTTCTCTAGAAGTCTCCTCAAGCAAGTTTCGCTCTGTTTTATCCAACTCGATATCCTTGAGACGTTCCTTGATTTCTTCAAGTTCCTTTCGTGCAGATTCACGCTCTTCTCTGAGTTTCTTGTCTTCCTTAATCATCTGCATTCTCGCTAGACGCACACTAGCATCCTTCTTGCGAACATTGGTCGTGGACTTGTGTTCCTGCCCGATATTAAATCGAGTTGGGAATGGAATTCCAATTCCTTCTTCTCTGAAACGTTCATCGATGGATTTCAGCACCCAATCCTTGGCAACCCACTCATCACTGTAATCCTTGACCCATCCATACATCCTGAAGACCTTGGCGAAATCACCCAATTCGTTCAACAAGACTCTTGGATTTGGTTCGTCAATGACATATGGGCACTCACGCATCAACTGCAGCAAGGTGTACTTAACGTGATCAATATCCTCTCCATATTCAACTCCAATATCTAGGACCAAAGAAATTCTGCGAGCAACTCCATCTCCGCCACCTCGGGCATGATTGATGACGATGGAATTGACCAGAGTGTTGTTCGGAATAACCACTAAAGTCTCCTCATAAGTCAGAATCTTAGTCGAAAGAATACCAACTGAGGCAACAGACCCAGTCAGATTTTCAACATCAATTCTATCTCCAACCTCAAATGGCTGGTCAAGAGAGAGCATGAATGAATTGACAATATTTCCAAGAGTCTGCTGCATAGCAAGACCGATGATTATAGAAAATACAGCCAATGAAGCAAATAGACCAAAGAGTTCGATCCCCATCTCTGACAGTGCCAGATAGATTCCACCGAACCATACAATCCCCCTAAACATGAAAATTATCAGATAGTTACTACCTGAAACTGTTACACTTGACTTGTGCTTGAATCGTTCTGAAATTGCAGGAACGATATGTCGAATAGAAACGCTAGTAAGTGAAGTGGTCAAGACAATGTAAAATACTGAAAATAAGGGTGCTAAACTGGCCACCCACTCTCCATCCTCAGGATATATCCAATGCAAAGAAAAATCTATGCCTCCGATAAAAATGAATGCGTACAAACGAATGGAGATTGGAGCGTGTAATTCATCATCCCATTCAGCGCTTGTCATCTTCACTACCTTGAGCCAAGGTTTGACAATTGCAAATCTAGATAGCAGGATAGCCATGAGGAGGCCTATCCCTGCAACAATTAACTTGACGGAAGAATCCAATGAATTAATCTGCTCAATTAAACCGGACATCGTTTCACCTATGGTGCATCAATTCTCTTTGAGGAATTCCTTAGCCTGTGCGACCCACTTGTCTCTCTTAACTCTTCCACGGAAAAACTTCAAAATCGCTCCAGAAGGCACCTAAACCAAATGACTACATTGACCACAACATTGCAATCTTGATTAACCGGACTCCCCTCGGAAAAATGAAATCCCCTTTAGGAGACCTTATTTTGTCAGAACATCCAATTGCCGCTCTTCGAAAGAAACTTCAAAGCGGAGGCCTATTGGAAAAAACACCATTCAAATGCTGGTCAAAGGTAGTAATATTATTGTTGGTTGTTGGAGTTTTATTCTTCGCTCACATTACATTGCCATTGGGGTGGAGTATTGCAATGCTTATTGTGACTGGTTTGTTTACGACTACTTTAGCAATGACTGGTCACGAAGGAATCCATTCCTCCGCTTGTAATACAAGGGCTGGAAACCTCAGTCTTTCGGCGATTGTATTCCCATTATTTTGTGGGATGTCCATGGAGTATTGGCGTGAAAAACATAATGTTAAACATCACTCTTTTCCTAATGTAATAGACAAAGACCCAGATATTCATGGCTGGCCGATTGCCTTTAGTTCGGTTGATTATGAGCGTTCTGGAGCAATTTTGAGGTTTTTCCAAAAGAATCTGCAAGGGTATTACTTTTGGCCGATCACACTCTTAGCCGCTCACTCTATGCGTATTGAAGGAATTCGTTTTTTAATTAGCCATCCAATGAATGCCTCAAAACGGAATCGTTTCAATCGGGTCTGGCTACTTGATTGCTCGATGATTGTACTGCACTTCTTCCTATGGTTAGTTGTCCCAATATTGGCAGGTATAACCTGGTGGATGGTACTTGGATTTTATGCTGCATTATGGGCCTTTGTTGGATTGTTCTTGTCGATGATTTTCATTGTGGGTCATGCCGCCCAACCTATCATTTACGAGGCAGATGAAAACTGGAGATTGCAAATTGAAACTGGTCGTCGAATAAAAATGGGCCCAATTGGGAGATTCTTCTTTGTTGGATTAGATTATCAGATTGAGCATCACCTATTCCCATCAGCCTCGCATTTCTCCTTACCGAAAATCGCCCCCAGCGTGAAGAGATATGCAGAGGAAAATGGCTGGAATTATCAAGAAATTGGATTTTTCAGGGCCTTATGGGTTTCAACAGTTTATCTCAACAAAGCATGGAAAATGGCGCCTTTGGAAAAACTGAATGCTAAACCAGTTGGCCAATAAGTAAGCGCGTCTGATGCTTTTTTTATTGATATTCCTGATTTTAATTTCTTTCCAAATCAAGGAATGCGTATTTGAAGAATGAATTCCACTTAGTTGAAAACCTGTCACCATTCAGCCGCATTTAATGGTGAGTTCTCCATTGTGGTCCCATGCCTTTCGTTATTTGCTAAAGGATGCTGAAGTTGAAGAATGGTCGGAACTAATCGATGACTTTGAGCAGCACTACGGGCCTGCGGCAATTGTGGCTGCCGAATTAAATGAGATGAAGATTGTTTTTTCTATTAATGATAACAAGGAAGTTCGGGTAATAATACGAAACGGTTCAGAAGTGGAAATGGGTGGGAACTTCGAAAAAGGCTTCAACCTCCTTATCGATTGTCAAGATACTGGATCAAAGTTGGCAGATTTAGCAGGAAAGGTTGCAAGAGGTTATTGCGACGGCAATCAAATACCCACTGAAGGATTAACAGTCAACTGGTTCCATCCCGAATTCCCAAAGCCGCCAACAGGAGTTAGATGCTGTGCTGTATTACTATGTGGAGGGAAAGGTAGCCGCCTAGCAAAGCAAGGTGTTTCCACTCACAAGCCTTTGATGCCAATAAGTGGCAAACCGTCTCTATTCCATGTGGTTGAACAATTACAAAGTATAGAATTGGATTTTACTTCAATCATTATCGTTGTGCCTCCAGAACGCCTCAATGAATACAACCTCGCTTTGGAAGGGCAAGAGTGTGTAGTTGTTGCACAACCTGTTGCTCTTGGCACTGGGGATGCTGTTTGGCATGCTCTGCAACACTTACCTGAAGAAGTGGAGCATGTATACGTCTCATTCGGAACACAGCCATTAGTTACTGACAATAGCATCTTAGCATCTCTTGCCTTTCACATCAAAGAAAAATTGGTGTTCACTTTACCAACTACAATCACGCCAAATCCATATGCTCCTTTGCTTCGAGGGGCTGATGGAAAAGTCAGCAATTCGGTTGAAACTCACCTTGAAGAAGCAGACAAATCCGAATTCGGTGAAGCAAATGTAGGAGGTTATTGGGCTAGTATGAAGGCTCTAAATGAAATCCTAATTCCTTTGCGGGAAATGAAATGGAATGCCGATTCCAAGAAATATATGACCCCGTCTGGCGAATTAGGCTATCCAAATGAGATGGTGAGGGCCTGTTTAGAAGGGGATTTAGGCGTCGATGGAATCCCATGTTCTGAACCACAAGAGATGATCGGTTTGAAGAGGCTTGAAGATATTTCCAAAATTGAACAAGAGTTCACCCGCCGACAACACAGTTTAGATTGAAATACATTTTCTGTATTTTTTGTGCAATCATGTAAATGAGCAGTTTCCTGAAGGCAGTAAATGAATAAACATAGAGTTCAATAAACAGAGCCATTTGAAAGGAGTATGGCGGGACAACTGAGTGAAAAATTGCTACACGAAGATGTAGATTTCGTTCTTTTCACTACCCGAACATGCCCATTCTGTTCAAAGGCAAAAGCACTTTTACATCGAAATTCCTTTTCATGGAAGGAGTTTAATGTTGCAAAATCACGTTCACTATATACCATGGTAGTTGCAAAAACAGGCCATAAAACTGTTCCCGCGTTGTATGATACACGCACTGAAGAGGCTGTATTTATAGGTGGAAATGATGACCTTATGGAATTATTGGAATCCGAATCAAAGCCACCAACTAAGGGGTTCTTTTCCTTCTTCAAGAGAAAGTGATTCAGTTTTCACTTGCTTCGCCAACTGCTTTCAGCATTGCTTCTAGAATTCTCATTAAACCTCGTAGTGTTACTTCACTGACTCCTGCAACCTCACAAACATCTGCTTGTGTCCTTGGCTGGCCCCTTAGGCCTGCTGCTTTGTAGAGTAAGGCACCTGCAACTCCAGATGGCCTCTTGCCTTGCCACTCTTCCATTTCGCCAATGATTTTCCAGAGGTAGCGTGCTTCACCGAGTACTTGTGGGCTTAGTTCGAGATCACTGGAAAACTTATCCAAGAATTGCTCAGGTACACTTATTTTGTGGAGCCCTAAGTTTCGTGAAACTAAGCGAATTGTTCTGCGCAATTCTTTGAGTGATAGTTCATCTGACATATCAAAATTACCAGCAACATCCTCAATTTTTCTGGGCAAGTTGTTTTCTCGTGCTGTCAAGTAAACACAGGCTGCTGAGACTCCCCTGATAGACCGGCCCATGACTAAATTTTTGGCTATTGCTTTCCGGTAGTATTCAGCTGCTACCTGTTCAAGAGCAGATGGTAGTTCGCCTCTATCTCGAATAAATTTCATTGCTTCGACCAAGTTTCGCTCTCGGCTATTACGGTTTTTTGAGCGCTCATCCAATCTGACTCTTCTCCTCCAATCACGTTGAGCACGGCTATTCATTCCATGTCTTCCTGCTCGCCCGCCCCATAGGTCCTTGCGGTCAATTACAGTGTTGAGGCCTTTATCGGCTAAAGCCATGTTTGTTGGTGCTCCAACTCGACTTCGGTCGTTTCCGTCACCATGGTTAGTCCATTCTGCTCCAGGGTCAGGAATCCCATCTTCAACAACTAATCCACAGGACCCACAGTGGATTTCACCACGAGATGAATCTTCTATCCATTCTACAGCAGCACAGTGTTCGCAGGGTTCAGTTTGTCCTATTGTTCTCCTTGCTTGGGAGGGTCTTTGAGATGTGAAAACACTTTCTCTCTTTTCATTACTTTTTTCCTCCAGTCTTGCTTTCTCGTCTTTATCCATCATATCAACCACTAGTTATACAGTAGTCGCCCGCACTATTTAAAGCATGCGATTCGTTGCTTCATGTTTTTCCTTCATGAAATCCGAAAAATGCTAAGGCCAATGTTCATCATCCTCAAGCGATGGCGGAGATATTGGAATTGATATCATGCCTGCGACCGTGGTGCTCGGAGCCCAATGGGGCGACGAGGGAAAAGGCAAGTTAGTTGATAGGTTAGCAGGGCAAGCAGATTGGGTTGTTCGCTTCCAAGGCGGCAATAATGCTGGCCATACAGTCGTTCTAGGTGAAAGAACCATCAAATTACATTTACTGCCGAGTGGGATAACTCGAGAAAATTGTGAACTGGTTCTTGGAGATGGCATGGTTATCGACCCGTGGGTGCTTATGGAGGAATTGCAGCGGTGGCAATCCGAGACTGGCGAGATGCCACTTGGAACTCGACTCCATATAAGCGATAGAGCACATGTGATCTTACCCTTTCACAGAATGGTGGATGGCTTGGATAAGAAAATTGGTACAACAGGAAGAGGGATTGGTCCAACTTATGCTGATAAAATCAATCGCATTGGCCTGCGCTTCGGTGATATTGCTGAATTACTTGCAGATGATTCTGCATTGAAGGAAATGGCTTCACACCAAGCCGATAGACTGCAATACTTAGGTCTCCCATCAGATGGGCATGCCACTTCTTTACGGAGTGATATCCAATGGGTTCACGATAATTATTCACAAGCCATCCAAAATACGGGAGTGATGGTTGATACTGCCCTTTCGACCGGCCAACAAGTATTGCTAGAAGGTGCTCAAGGCTGTCTACTTGATATTGATCAAGGAACATTCCCATTCGTGACTTCGTCAATTACAAGTCGAGGAAACTCGACTCATGGAGCCGGTATACATCCTGGTCATGTGGAAGAAACGATTGGAGTAGTGAAGGCTTACACAACTAGAGTGGGACACGGGCCGATGCCGACCGAATTATTCGATGAAGCAGGAAAACACCTTGGTGAAGTTGGTCATGAATTTGGTACAACAACCGGCAGACCTCGCCGTTGCGGCTGGCTTGACCTTGTGGTCCTGCGCCACTCCCAACGTGTCAATGGATTCTCTAGCCTTGCACTAACTAAGTTAGACGTGCTTGGCGGACTTGAGACCATTTCAATTTGTATTGGCTATGAATTAGATGGTGTTGAAATTAGGGATATGCCAGCAAGTTCCAAAGCCTTAGCCCGTTGTAAGCCAATTCTAATCGACCTGCCAGGGTTTGATGCACTAAGTTTAGAAGAATGGCTTGAAATCGCCAAACAAGCAGCAATAGACGGCAGCGGTTTTGCAGCATTGCCTGAAGCCGCACAACATTATATTGCTCATATTGAACAATTACTTGGAGTACCGGTCGCGTCAGTAGGGATTGGCCCAGATAGGGATGCGACTATCGATACAACCGAATAATTGATGATGAATACCGAGGTAGGGACGTATATGGGATTCAAGTCAAAGGCGCGCAAACACCAAGAAATGCGTGGTGAAACTACCGATAAAAAGAATCGAAGGTCAAAGAAAGAGGGTGAGTTATCCTGTGGAATTAAATCCTGCGATGGCTGGGCAGACAAGTCAATGGGCGGGCGTTCAATATCGAGAATAGATGCACAAGACGTGTTTGGAAGTGGAAGTTTTTCCGAAATAAAAAACCGTGTAAAGGTATGCAAGTCCTGCTACCGACTCTATAAGAAAGAGACCAAGGACGACAAGGAATACTGATTACTTTCAGTTTACCCTCTAAGGGAAAACATACAGTACCCTTGACAATAAACCATTTTTATGTTGAGTTGTGCAACCCCTCATGGAATAATAGAATTTGAACGCGGAATGATGAACTGGAGACCTGAAAGAGGACCTCCCCAAAGAGTAGAACTCGGTGAAACAATAGTAACGGCTTGCCTAATACCCAGCCCTCAATACTCCATCCAAGGCGTTGTAATGTTCTCGAAACAAGGCTTAATCCTCCATCTTTCCATCCCCTCATTAGTTCCAATCAGTTCTGCCAGACTCAATGGATGGTGTCCCGAATCAGCCCAACTTGTCCATTTCCATGGCATCCCATATGTCATCTTAAGTCATGGTAAATCAATAGAAACAAGATGCGTAGATAACTTGAATAAAATAATCTCCACAATGGAATTCCAAAATAAAGTTGATTTGCTTTATTTAGATGGAAGTACATTGATCGTAATCCAAGGAATGCGTACTGCGGAAATTCAAATCCAAGACCTCATTCCTCTTCCCTAATATCCTTCCATGATGTTCGTGGAGTGAGGTAGTTTGCAGTTTGGGCTGGTCTTTGCCAATGGTCTGGAGCCTCTCCCCCTGCTTCGATACATTGTTCAAAAAATGCAAGATGCTGTTTCAGAACTTTGCGAACTTCGGCCTTTCCACTAATCGCTTCACCAAATCCTGGAATCAGCATTTCAAGTTCAAGTTCAAGAAGCAACTCAACACTATCAGCCAAATCAGGAAGACAGCCCCCCATCATGTCCCAACGGGAGGGTTTGTCCAACATCGGAATAACTGAGCCAACTGCTGCAATTCTCCTATCTGGCAACCAGTACCCCATGCCATCTTGGGAATGTCCAGGCAAAGCAATGGCTTCAACTTGGCAATCACCCAAGTCCCATATTTGTGAATCAACTACTGCTTCGGTTGATGTTTTTGGCATTTCAGAATCAAAACGACGGGCACCAGTAGATGCAAAGTCCCCCATCGACAAGGCCGATGCTGCAGAAGACTCGATATGAATCGGGATGCCAGAGAACTGTTCTGAAACAAATGCTGCCCCTCCGCAATGATTGAATCTCCGGCTTGTCAATAGAATTGCACTTGGGGCATTTCCTTCCCCTAATTGACCGCTAACACGTTCATGAATGAGTAATTGGTACCAAGATGTTCCGACATCAACCATCAATGTTGAGGATTTGCCAATTATCAAAGTACAGTTGGCATCATGATGGATACCGGGTAAGCGGACGACTCGCATCAACATGGGGCTAAGTGAGGGAGTTATTCTGTTTATTGAATGAAAGGGAGGTAGCCGGTGTGATTAAAGAGGGAGAGCAGGTCGGCGGGCTCATGGCACGCTTTCCAGAAGCAGAGGTCCGCCTCCTTCACAAAAAGATATGCATGCGCTGTAATGCTCGCAATGCTGTAAGAGCTGTTGCTTGCCGACGTTGCAGCTACAAGGGTCTTCGCCCTAAGAACATTGAGCGAAAAGGAATCTGATTCCCCTTCCTCTTGTTTCATTATTCACTTGCTACAGGGTGTTTCATTGGTTCATCCCAACAGTGCGAAAGCCAAAGCGATTGGATCACCAAACAAAAATAATGGGATTATCGAAGGGAAGAACATAGTGATTAATGGAATTTTAGGGCTGACCCAAGCGGATACAGCACCCTGTTCAATCAATGCATCTACTTGCTCGGCCAATTCCTCCGCACTTGGTGTTCGGCGTGGCGCTCTTGTTCGGCTCTTGATTCCAACACTTCCATCAGGTTTTTCCATAACTTGGTCCATTAGCCACACATGCTTTTCTTGAACAATGTCTAATGGCATTCGGATTGAGTGCCAAGCCATTCGTAAGTCTTTGAGATTTTTTAAATTGCTATTCTTAATATTGAGAAATAATAAAATTAAGGGGAGGAATAGGAATGCAAGCCCCCCCCAAATAAATAATGAAAATACTGGGGGTGTACTAATAATAACTCCACTAGGCTGAAAAATAGGAGTTAAAGTAGACCAACTTGGCATTATTAATGCCACCCACATCAGTCCCTTTGCATCTGCTCCCCCATGTAATAAGCGAAGTCTCCATGCGAATTCAAACACAATAACCATAGCAAATGCGAGCATAACTTCAAACCAAAGTATTCTCAGTTCAGTAGCCGAACCATTAAGCAAAGAGAGAGCATCTCCTGATGCATACTTCATAGCCCCAAATACAACTCCAGCAGCACCAATGAGATAACAGAAAGCGACTGCAACATCCATCTTTTCACCTTTTAGAATTGAAGGTATTGTTGGTCTACCAATCAATGAAACTGAAGCAAAGGAAAGAGCCGCAAGGGCACTGGCCCAAATTGTCCAATCTGCTCCTTTTATCATTAATTCTAATCCCCAAATAAATATCAACGGCTTAGACCAAGCAATCCAATGCTCATTCGGAATGCGCCTATCTCGGTTGTCTAGCCAAGCTCCAATGGCGAAGCAAGCGGCCAGTGAAAACCACCTTGCGTAGCCCAGAATTTCCAATGTAGCCTCTGCCATCAGCAGTCCGTGGTGGCAATTGCCTTAAATCACAAATGGTCGCAGCCGGTCTTATAGGAGATAATAGGTGATGAATTATGTCTGCCGATATAGAAGTCAAACTCCAGCAAGTCGCGACGGTTATCAACCAATTAGATGACCCCAAAGTACCTCGTAATATTCGCAAAGGTGCAAAGGATGCTGTCGAACAATGGTTGCTAAACAAGGCTAAGCAACTCGATGTTCGAATTGCAATTACTCAAAATAAACTTGAGGAATTATACGAAGACCCAAATATTCCACCGGAATTTGGAACATTGATTCTTCAAATCAACACTGCACTTGAGCAAATGTTGTCTGACGCACTTTAATTGAATTGACGATTTGCCTAAATTGGCTTATTCTTCTTCATCAGGTTCCAATCGAGCCACTAATAATTGAATCGCTTCCATTGCATGCTCATCGATGACGCCGGCTTTGAGTGAAGTCTTAATCATCTTCAAATGCCTACTTCCAAGTACTAATTCTGCTGCTTTCATAACAAGCACCTTTTCATCTTCAGTCACAAAATTAGATTCCATTGCCCGGTTTACCGCAACTAAGCCAGCCATCTTGTCCATTGTTTCCTCAGTGAATCCCATTTTATGCTGGATTCTATCCAGATTCTCTAATTCCTTAGAGGTAAGTACGCCATCGGCTAATGCCTCCTTGTAAGCTTCCATCAAATCAGGGGCCCGTTCAGACATTAGAATGGCTATTGGTCTAGTAGGCTCAATGTTTTCAAGAATAATCTTGAATATTACGACAAATGGAACGGAAAGAACCATTCCAACAATACCCCAAAGCCAGAAACCAAATGCCGCAACTATTAGCAAGAGAACAGGGCTAATATCCAATTTACTTCCACACCATTTTGTCTCGATAACATTTCCCCAAAGTTGTTGATTCACGATGAGTAATACACCCATGGCTAAAACTGAACCTGGGTCGAGCATAATAAATCCAAGAATAATAGGAGGAACACTGGCTATTAGTGAACCAATATATGGCACATAGTTAAGAATAAAAGTTAACAAAGCCCAAAGGAACCACAAATCAATACCAAAAGATGCAAGAATGATTCCAGCGATGACTGCTGTTCCAACTCCTACTCCTGTTTTTACGATAATATAGACATTGATACTTTCTTCAATGGCTGCTCTAACATTTTTGATTTTCTCGTTTGCCTCACCAGGGTAAGCGGCTGAAATACGACCTGGGAGAAGGCCCGCTTCAAAAATAATGAACATCAAAAAGAACAGAACCGTAATCGCTGTTGTTCCTAAAGCGCCAACAAAAGAAAGGGCTTTCCCGAATAAATCGGAGACATCTCCACCCTCTTCTATCACACCAAATGTTACAAGATGATCGTTTACGGTCTTATTAGAATCTTCACTATCCTCTTCGAACGCCGACCCAAATATTGCCGAATCTTTCATCTCCTGATAACGTAACTCAAGTTTATCATTATACTCTGCCATTTTTTCTTCATCACTTGACAAATCACTAATTTGGGAATATGAATAATAACCGCTGCTAACCAATAGTAAAAGGAAAAGCATCAACACTGTGAAATATGAAAGATACAAATTGAAGCCTGTCTTATTCAGTGCATCAGCACCAGGTTTGAGAATGAAATAAACTCCAAGAGCGATGATAAATGGTTTCAAAACGTCCTCTAAGACAATCGCAGCAAATATTACCAAGGTTATGAGAATGAGGAAGTTGGTTATTACGCCAAGCCTTCTTGCGAATTGGGTGCCATCAACTGTCGCCTCATCCATAGTATGCCATCACATGACCCATACATAACCAATGCCCACATATCAACTTGATTCTTGACAATATCAATCAATCCGGAAAAATGCAGACTGGCATTGGTGTATTGGCAGCAGACGCTTGAGAGTCCATTGTCATTGCAATTAATCCAATCTCTATATTTTTATCAAAGAGGTCAATCCCCCAACTTAAGGAATGATTAATACTAGTTCCAGAATGGTGATGGACTGCAACTTTTGAACAGAGTAATTGCTTGAGAATTTCCTCACCGATTCCAGTTGCGGCAATTGCAATGTTCTGGTCGCACCAAAGCCCCGAACCCCACATAGGGGTATCTCCAACTCTCCCGAGAGGGCGTCCACTACATCCGCCAGTTGAAGATGCAACGGCTAAATTACCATCTTTATCTCTGGCAACAGCGCCTACAGTATCAGTTGCACTGGGGCTCTTACTTCCAACTACTGATGCCTTTCTATGTCCTTTAAGGTCTGCAAAATGTCTCGCTCCACGGCCTGCAAGGATATGGAAATCCTCGCTCAGTAAATCCGCTGCAACCCTGATTGGGTTGGGGGTATCTTCGATTGCCATAATCAATCCAAGTTTTCCATCACTCGTTGCAACTGCAGCATCTAATTGCAGACTGCCATCAGCACGGTATCTACCACCTGTTCCGGCATTCAATACTGGGTCATCTTCCATAATCACTACCGCCTCCACAACTGCTTCAAGAGCTGAGCCTCCTGCATTGAGAATTTGCCAACCTCGCTGAGTGGCCACATCTACTCCAGGTTGATCAGTGGCAGTGTGTCCAGCACCACCGTGGCAAACTATTGAGGGATTAGTCATCTATACAACTCCATCCAAGGCGGGATCATCTGCACTCCATGCTCCCCCAAGAACATGAATGAATAAGCCTATGATTGTGAAGATTCCGCATAACCAAAACACTGTGTGATAAGTGAAAAATCCTTGCCCTGTATTTGTTAAATCCCATATTATCCCTCCAATTAAGACTCCAACCAAAGTTGAAAGAGAACGAAGGCTTTCGGCAACACCCATCACCAAGCCCCTTTCTGAAACCCCTGAATGGTTGCTGAGCATAGCCATGTTACTTGGAGTGAATAACCCATTACCAAGAGCAATCATGAAACTAACTAATAATATCCCAAACCAAGCAAAGGAAATATCCACGTAAGGAGTTAACGTCAGGCCAATTGCTGCTGAGACTAACCCAAATGCCATCAAACGGTTTGAACCGAAACGAGTTGTAAGCGGACCGATTAATACCCCTTGCACAAGGAGACCTGAAAGACCAATGAAACCGAATACCAAACCATTATCCGATTCGGAAAAGCCTAACCCTCCCTGTTGTGGACCCATCATAGTGAATAAAATGAAAGAAACATGCATGATAGTAAAACCAACCCAAAATGCCATTGCACTCCACATCAGTGGACTCAAAATTGGCCGTGAAAGCAATGCAAAAATATCTTTAAATTTACGTTTTAACTCTCTGAGAGGTGTTGTGTTTTGAGTTTTACTTCGAGATTCTAATGCTAGGCTCTCGGGTAGCCACCATATCGATAAAATAAAGGCGATACCAGAAAGAAGTGATGAAGCGATACAAGGAAGAAGATAAGGATTTGAATCAAATATAGTACCTTGAAAAAATGATGTCCAATTCCAGTCAGCAGGGCGAGATAGCCAGCCTCCAAGTGCTGGCCCAATAGTGAATCCCACTCCGAAAGCAACCCCTAGCAAGCCCTGCCTCTTTGCCACTTCATGAGGTTTAGAAACATCTGAAATGTAAGCCCGAGCAACAGGGATATTGGCATTGAAAATTCCACTGAGGACTCTGGCAACAAATGCCATCCAAAGAGTAGTTGACAAACCAAATAGAATGAATGTTCCCGTATTACCAAGTAGGCCAATCATCAGAATCGGGCGCCTGCCATATTTATCAGACAGAGAACCCCAAAAGGAAGAAAACAAGAAAACTGCTGCTGCATAACCAGACATTAAGGTTGCAACCCAAAAACCAATCTCTGCATTTGGGCCTGAGAGATGGGCAACCATGAAAGTAAGGAATGGAATAATAATTCCAAAACCAATCATGTCAACTAATACGACAATAGTTATGATGAGAAGAGAACCTTGCCCTGCTACCTTGGCCTCAGTCATCCTTGGCTGCTAGGCATTTTACCTATCAACATCTCCATAATAATGACGCAGAAAAAAGTAGTTTGGGAAATCAAGCCGGAGTTCCACTTATGTCAATCTCTGGTGTTAGGATGTCAATGACTTTTGTAAGTCGTTCTACAAGGCCTGGTTTCTTGTCTGTCATGATAAGAGCCCACTGCATTACTTCATCCAAAGTATCCACAGGGATGACTTCTATTTCATCTATGTATTCATCATCAAGAAGTACATCTTGAGCATTTGCTTTGGGAATCAAAACTGTCTTTACACCACTCTTTGCAGCAGCCTCAATCTTGGCTGTCACTCCACCAACGGGGAGTACTTCTCCTCGCACGGATAGAGAACCTGTCATGGCTAAGTCTTGGCGGATTGGGATTTCTTCTAAGGCTGAGATAATTGCTGTAGCGATGGTGATACTTGCTGAATCCCCGTCTACTCCATGAGTGTCAACGAATTGGATATGAATATCAAAGTCTGAAACATTTTTGCCGGTCAATTTCTTAACGACAGCAGAAACATTTGTAACGCTTTCTTTGGCGATATCAGATAAGCCGCCGGTTGCGAATACTTTGCCACCAGAGGCTTGAGAAGGTGTAACAAGTGCCTCAACGGGCAGCATTATTCCACTATAATCGGAGAGGCCTGAATCTGCACCTAAAACCGCAAGACCGTTTACTCTACCAACTCTTTGTCCCTTGTTGACCAAGAGGCTGTATTGTTGACGGCGCTCGATCATTCTATCTGCAACCTGTTGTTCCAGTGGCTTAGCAATTCTACGGGCCGCCAAGACATGGCGATCAGATGTTAATTCACTTCCTTCTTCCACTGCTAAATCTCCTGAAATTCTAACCAGGCCGCCAAGTTCACGAAGTCGTAAAGATAACTTCCCTCTCCTTCCACTTCTTCGCTGGGCTTCTCTTAATATCATTCCAACCGCACTCTTGTTGAAGTGAGGTATCTCCCTGTTACTACCGATATCTCTGCGCACTTCTTGAGCAATGAAGCGAATTAAACGGCGACGGTTCACTGCCGTATCAGGCATGTCGCTGTTGACGAATACTTCGTAGCCATAGCCACGAATTCTACTGCGTAAAGCAGGGTGCATACCTTGGATAGCATCGAGGTTGCCGGCGGCGACAAGAATGAAGTCGCACGGAACTGGCTCAGTCTTAGTCAAGGCTCCACTGCTTCTCTCACTACGGCCACTGATCGGGAAAGCGCGCTCTTGCATTGCTGTTAGCAAAGCTTGCTGCTCTTCAAGCCGTAGCAAGTTGATTTCGTCGATAAATAGAACTCCACCATTTGCTTTGTGGATTGCTCCTGCTTCAGCTCTTTCGTGGGCTGGAGTTTCCATTCCACCAGACTGGAAAGGGTCGTGGCGAACATCTCCAAGTAGGCTACCAGCAAGGGTGGCGGTTGCATCAATAAATGGAGGTTCATCATCTCGCTGATGCTTAACCAATAGTTTGGGCAGCCTTGCTTCATCACCTGAGCGCATTCTATTGGAAATGAACATATATGCAAATGCCAGTAAAAGAAGACCAAAGAATAGAGTCATAAAATCTCCACTCTTGAAAGCAAACACCAAAAATAGGAATGCCACTATTGCAACACCAAACAGCAATTGTTTCTGCTGTTTCTCTCTTTGTGAGCGGATTAATTCTCGCTGAGCCTTGATTAGCCGGTCTCCACGGCCAGCAGGAACAGTACGTACTCTTGGTTCATTATCATCATCATCATTAGGGTAGCATAGTGTATCAACGAGGTCATCTTGAGGTAGCAATTCCGTCATGGAACGTGCTAACATTGATTTCCCAGTTCCTGGGTCTCCAATCATCATCATGTGTCTGCGTTGTTCAGCAGCCTTGCGAATAACTACTGAAGCATCCTCTTGTCCGATGACTTGGTCCACAAGCCCGTCAGGGATTGGTACATCTTCGGTTGATTGGAAATCCACTGAATCTAACCATTCAACTACTGATTCCTCAATAATTGGGTCAGGTGACTCCAACTCCTCCACAATTTCCGTTACACTTTTCCCAGAGGTCTCTCCCTCTAACGGTGTAGCATCTCCCATGTTTGTACCTCCATTTGCAACTGCTTTATGGGTTCGCCAAAAAACAGTAAATTAGTTCTCCCTTCAAAGACCGTTTTCTTGCAAGTATTGTGCACCATAGTGTTGCCACTGTTCCATAGTCCATCCAACTGGAAGTCCTTCTGCTGGTAGAGGAGGTCCTGCTTGTGGGGGTGGGGCTGAGAATAATTCCTGTGCTCCACCAAAAGCAGAGTTAGCCACGGTGTCTGTCGCTGGTAGAACCATTGTATGGTCTACTAGAGAGTTGAATGTATCACCATCACCCTTGCGTCCCCCCATTACTAAAATCGAGAGAAGGACGAGGATTATTACTCCCATTCCAATTCCAATATAAGTGAAGTTGAGGCTTCCTGATTCACTAGATTCGGCTTGAGATTTGACCTCATCAGAAATGCACTCAGCACCATCAACTGCACAGGCACTTTGGTAATCGTCCTCAGCTGAATCAAGTTCAGACTGCTTCTCTACGAATTCATCAGTTCCTTCTTCAAGACTAGCGAGTGCTACTTCAAGAGCCGCAATTCGGTTCTCCAAAGTCATAATATGCGCATCGAGTTCACTGGAATCCATAGTCATAGGGTCAACAGGGAATTCTGTGATGTTCCAGTAGATTGGGCCGTGGAATTTGCGCTCATCACCATTTGAGTCTATTGCATCAACATTTGCTAATTTGAGTTGATCATTGTATAGCAGGCCATCAGTGCTTCGATCGAAAGGAAGGGGGAATGTCCAACTGGTTTGTGCCCCTGTGTGTTCGATTATCTGGAATTCATAGCAAATCCCTTCAAGGATAGAGCAAATTTGCCACTCTGTTGAAAGGTGGTTCAAACCGAGGTTTGCATTAACAACTGTCAAGGTTACTTTTGCATGCTTACCAACTAATGCGTTTTCTATTACAACAAAGATGTCAGCGCTTGGGTCGCTTGCGGAGACATGTAGTGGTAGTGCATCGTAAACAACTACAGTGAAGGTGTAGGTTGTTGAATCATCATGTCTATCGATAACTGTAACCATAACTGTCTTGTCGCCAGTTGTATCCCAACCAAGTGTTAGTGTGTTGGAAAGCATGTTGTGACGAGCAGAGTGAGCAGGGCTTGCAGCAACTGAAACAAGTATCTCGTTATTTTCGTCGTCAATATCATCCATGTAATCATCAATCATAATTATCTTCTCTTCACCTTTCTTCAGCATCATGCCGTCGAATTCTGAAAGGTCGATAGTTGGTGCATCGTTGATATTATTGACCGATACGATAATGACTGTGTCAGAAAATTGTGTTCCATCACTTGCACGAAGAGTTAATCTTGCTTGACCAAAGACATCCTGATCAATTGTTTCAATGTTAAGCGTCTGGCCATTCACTGAAGCAGTAATCAGGTCTCTGTTATCGTTTTCCAAAACTGCTACGACAAGAGTGCTAGAGTCTGCTGATTCACCCATATCATCGGTATCGGAAAGGTAGTTCGAAAGCATAATACTGTCTGAAGCTCCTTCATCCATGTGGATACTCGGAACAGCTCCCCAACGTGGCTGGCCATTCTCAAGCACATTGAACAATAAGGTTCCACTAGCGGTATCCTCTCCATCATCAACTGTGACGTAAATGCCACTTGGCATTGGTGTTCCATGTACATCTCTTTGTATATGGTCGAATAATACAGTCATCTTTCCAGTGGTTGAATCCCAAGAGATAAAGTTTGGACTGGTACTTGTGACTTCCAATTCTGAAAGCAGATTTTCTGTGTCGTCAATATGGCCGACCATGCTAACTGAACTTTCTATTTCTACCTTGACGGGAATATATGGTTCAGGGACAATGATTGGTAATGCATTGTTCAGAGTGAATGCATCTTCTTTGACTACCCAATCGCTTTCTTGGCCACCTGCATCAACAAATTGAACACGGATGTCATACAAACCGCTTCCCATTGTTGAATCTGGCTCAAACTGGAACTCATACCTCTCGTTAGAAGTGCCTTCTCCCATTAGGTTCTGACCTCCCATTACTATAGATGAATTCCATACATCGGCATTAGCCACGGAAATTTCTAGTTTAGGAATCATCGTACTCATTTCATCGACTCCATCTACAGGGTCTCCCCTTACTTCCACAACTACAGTTTCCCCACGATCAACCTCAGGGTCTCCGATAATTGTTGGGTTAGAACAGATTGGCGGCATATCATGAAGAACTTCTTCTGTTGCTTCATTGTTTCCAGAATTGCCATCACCTGTGGTGTCTGTTATCTTCACTCTCAAGGAAGCATCCCACGCATTTCCAGGTAAGGAACTGGTATCGAACTGTGCTGTCATAGTCTGGGTAGAACCACTGCCACTCGTAGACAAGGTGCTGATTATTCCACTATCTATTTCAGATTCAGATGCACCATTAACATGGAAGAATCGAACCATTCCGCCATCATTGTATGAGTCGATCCCATTATTGCTAATCGTTGCAGAGAGGTCCAAAATATCTCCAGTGACCCATGCCTCAGCACCATTGGAATTAGAAACTGTGAAGTCTTTTATCCCGATGTCAATAGGTGGCGCCATAGTTCCATCAGCCGCTACGAAAACATCCTCTCCGAAACTGGAAGTGCTCCAGCCAGAGAAAAGTGCAGAGATCACATTGAGATTGGATGCGCCTCCACTGACCAGGCTGTTTGGAACTGTCCAAGATGTGCTTGACCACTGATTGCCGGTAAGGGAGATTGTCTCGAATCCTGTGCCACCTCCAACGTTGCCACTATTACTAGCATAACCGCCATTGTTGAGAAGCCATGCCTCCCAGCAATTGCCACCCTTAGTGCCATCACTATAGGCATGGGAATGGCAGACCTCCTCGGTCACTGCAGCATACAACTTGAACGAAGCAGGTGGAGTTCCAGAGCCAGTGTACTTCACATTAACACTGATGGAAGAGGTGCCATCACCATTATCGCTCTGACCAATAGTCATTGCATAATCAGCCGCTGTGGAATGCATATTTCCACCACTTGAGACGAATGAATCCCAGCATGTGTTTGAACCGCAACCTGTATTCAGAGTTGCATCACCGAATGAGGTCTTTGGTGCACCGCCTGTTTCCTGAAGATGGGATACACCCATAATCGGGGCAATGTTTCCGGATTCTGCATCTGCTGTACTACCATAGTTTGCACTGTGGTATGAGATATACACGTAGTTGTCAGGCAAGCTGTTCTTGACTTGCTTGTGGCCCGGGCTACCGTATTGGTAGCAAAAGCCGCAGTTGTCCGAAGTGATGTATTGTGCAAACACTGTGTGGCCAGGGTTGGATGGAGCAGCCATAGGCTCCTCAGTCATTACAAGTTCAGTTCTCGAATCATTCGGTTGAGTCTCAAACCAACCAACGCCTAATGCTGAAAGCAGCATTAAGAATGTTAAAGTCAAAGCAGTCACAGGTATGCGTCGCATGACTCCTCCTCAGCAAGTCTGTTGATAAACATGCCCTTTATTTGCCTGATACGTAGTATCAGCGAATCGACGTGTAAAATGGGATGGGTTGATGTCATAACGCTTTCTCGGCTAACCCATGGCATCACATCCTGAAGGCAGTCTAATTGGACTAAGAAGTTCTGATGGCAACATTACCTTGATTCGAATTGAATCGGGTAGTAGAAAGGTCAAAGGAATCGGCATTCTAGACCCTCTTGAAAAATTTTCAAATACCAATTTTGGCAGTGAAATTCAATTAGGAAGGAGCACTTACACAATCGTAAGGCCACGCCTGCCTGATGTCATTTCTGGAATGCAAAGGGGAGCCCAAACAATATCTGCAAAAGACGCTGGGTTTTTCATAGCAAAACTTGGAATTGGAGAAGGAGATAATGTGCTTGAAGCAGGATTAGGGTCGGGTGGACTCTCAATTCATTTGATACGTTGCCTCGGTAGCAAAGGTAATCTTATTTCAGTCGAAAATAGGGAGGAACATGCTAGTACTGGGATGGCCAATATTTCATCAGCACTCGAAGCATTTTCCTCCACCGTAAGTCATCAATGCATTATCGGTGATATCAGTGAAATTGCTCAAGAAAATGAATGGGAACTAGATGCAATTATCCTTGATTTACCTGACCATCCAAGCGCTATCAAAGCGCTATTTCCATCGCTGAATCATGGTGGTAGAATAGGTTGTTATTGTCCCGTCAGCAGTCAACTTGAAGCCGCTTGGCAAGCCTGTGAAGAAGCAGGCTTGTCAATCGAGTGGGCTGGCGAATTGATGCAACGTCAATGGGGTCGGGCAAGTAAGGGTGGAATGAGGCCAATAAACGGTCCGTTTGGGCATACTGCTTTCCTTTTGATTGCTTACAAACCCTAGGCATGACACAATCTCATAAATGTGAATATTACTTAACTACGCGAATGGATGATTCACAAGTCGGGCAAGTAAACCTGAACGGCGCTTCACTTCCTCGCGGCAAGCCTAATTTTGCCTGACATGATGGGCATTCAACTCTCCTATCAGAAGTTATTCGGACTTCACCAACTCCAAGCCCTTCTGCACCAATAGGTGTGACAGATACTTGCAAAGCAATCTCTGGTTCATCTAGCATTGGAGGTGGTAAATCAACCAATGGAGGTAGTTCAACGACCATTTCATCTTCACGACTCTTTCGAGATTTTGCACGCAATACCATGAAAGATAAAAGAACAAAGGAAAGTATCCATCCTCCAGCCAAGTAGGTCAACCCCTTTTGATTATCAATCTCCATAGAGAAAGGCAAAGCAAGGCCTGAAGGTGCCTGATGAGGACCAGCAATATTGACATCTACTACCTCACTCCGGTCAACTACTTCCAATCCATCAAAAGAAGAAGAAACTAATACTGTCAAATGGGCAATAGATTGATCATTTGTCATTGAGTCTAACTGGAGAGTGAATGAGGCGCTGCTACCCGGCCCGAGGCGCGCTGTCTTACCGGGGCTGTCCGAACTAAGGTCGGTCCAAGAAGCATAAACTAAACCAGAATTATCACCTTCTAGAGCCAAGGAAATATCGATGATATGGTTGACCTTATTCTTGACTGTTATTGTGATTGTAGTACTGCTATCATAATTCATCGCGGGTTGGGAGTTTGAAACCATTATTTCCACAACATCAACTCCTGGGATGAAAGAAGATGAAACCTCTAAGATATGCGAGGCTGAAATCGTTGCACTTGGGTCTGAGAGAGAATAAATTGAAACTTCCAAGTTTTTTGCCCCAGCCAATAATGCGTCAGAAGCATTGCAGGTGAAGGGGATTGCAGCACTTGAAGCACCGGCTTCTAATTCATGTTCAGCGGCGATATTACAACTTAATCCAGACATAGAAAGCAAGAAAGAATCGGCAGCATTACCTGTGTTGCTTAGCACCAATGAGCCACTCAAAGTTTCACTAGGAGATACTTCTGAAGGTGTATTGAGGAAAACTACTGAAGCGTCTACTGTTTGCTCTAAGACTGTAATATTCCAACTAAAGGTGGATTCATCTGTGGTGCTGCTAGCACTAATGATTATGTCAACACTCTGGGCAGGACCATCTGAAAGTCTTCTCAAGGTGATGTCGACATTACTAGATTGACCAGGGCTAAGACTAACAGAATTTGTGTTCATAGAAATTTCAAGTGAAGTACCAGCGGATGAATCATCAACTTCAATCAAGAATGTATCATTTGAATTACCTAGATTTGTTATGTGAATTGCTGTGGTCACAGACTCCCTACTCCCAACTACAACCCAATCTGATGTAGCAGATATTTTGACATCTGACTCAGTTAAAACTTGAGCCACTATATTCAACTCTTCACTACCACCATCATCACTTGTAATGATAATTGAAAAATCTTGATCTCCTAACGCTGCTGTAGGGCTAGCGTTCAGAAGAAGAGAGATTGTTAATTGAGAAGATGGCTCTAACATCATGCTTTGAGATTCGTTTTCCATGCCGAGAGAAAGTTCGGATGGCAGACCACTGCTTCCCAAACTAAGACTTTGGTTAACTGTAGAATCACTATCTATGGTGATGCTAAACTGTGTGCTTGAATTAGGTAAGACCTGCACTCTATTATCGGCAGGACCAGCGATTGAATAGCCATACCGTGCCGAAATATTGAGCGCCCCTGCTGCTGCACTGCTAGCCTGTGAATGGCGGCTCTTTGCAGTTATTGTAAAGGTTGATAAATCAACTATTGAGACACCCTCGGCTACGCTGATATCGACATTGAATTGTTCAGAATCTCCACGTTGAACGACAACCCAAGTACTTGGAGGATATATCGAGACTCCGGCTGCTGATTGGCTTTCAAAGTAGACTTCGTCTTCTTCGCTACCGTCGTTAGCAACCACCCATGTAACTTGCTTTGTCTCCCCTGGGGAGATATTCAAAATTGAAGAAGGTGAGTCTAACCTCAGAGCATAAGATACCCCCACTGTTAGATTAATCGTACTTGTATGAATTGAAGAGTTATCAGCAATATTCGTTGCTTGCAAAGTTACGGAACAGGTGTCGTTTAGATGGGCTGATGATGGAATTGTCGCTTGAACAGCGATTGTTTCAGGCTCGCTCGGGGCTAAAAGTCCACCATCGGGCTGCATAACTTGGAATTCGCACTCTCCCGTTTTGGACTGTACTGAATGAATATGCTCAGCATAATATGTGCCAAGGTTTGTGAATTTAACACTCAAGTTCTCGCTTGTTTCAGGCAACCACTGCACACTTGAATCGGTTAAATCGGTGTATGTTCCGTTTGTCTCTTCGGTGACGTTGACAACTAAAGTCGTCGTCCATGTTAGATTCCCTTGGGTACTTGCTGCTGAAAGACTGAAGCCTTGGTAAATTGGTTGGATGCCTCCTGGGACAGTTATTCTTAGAGTCCTAACTCGAGATTCTTGGGGATTCATGTCCAGTAACTGGTCGTCCAGCCAGCGGGCTTGCCAACCGATTGGTACGGCTCTGCCACCGTTTGACATAGGCATACTAGTGCCGTTTCCAGAACCATTTCCACTTCCATTGCCGCTACCATTTCCGCTACCATTTCCAGAACCGTTACCACTTCCATTGCTTGGGGGTGCGGCAATACAGTCATCTCCGCTATGCAAGCAAATGACGATTGACATCGAGGATATTGTAGAGGAATTCCAACTCAAATTAGCATCAATGGTTATGTTTCCTAAATCACTGGCATTCCAAGTTTCATTGACCGTAATCGAATTATTCGATTGATTGACAACAGAACTTGCGGACCAAACTTGTGATCCATTTTCCGGATAGGATGCGACAAAGGAGAAATCATATCCGAGGTCAGCGGTCAAATTATTCAAGTCAACACTGATACTAAGATTGCCATCAGAAATATTGTGGTATGAATCATTTGCTGGTGCGGTAATCAAGACTGATTCATTGCCGCTTGGTTGCGGTAATTGAGCAGCTGCCCAGTCAGCCCACCATTGAGAAATATCTGGCTCTTCCTCAACTGCGAGCAGGATTGAATCAATGACATTGCCTTGATTTGTGACGGAAATATTGAGGTCAAGAGTACTTCCTGGCGCCATAGAAACCATTCCCATATCACCCATTGCCTCAGCATCAATACTGGCTCCATGCTGTGGGAGCACGGTCAATTGAATAGTAATCATTGATGAAGAACTTCCATCGCTTTCATTGACATAAATAGCCACATTCCCACTATCAGAAATCTGTGCGTCAATACCAAGTCGCACCACAATTATGGTATCTGCAGAAAATGTTGGAAGCACATCCTCCACCACTTCTTCGGCTGCCAAAACTGTCCATGAAGAAGCCAAGCCGGAGGAATAAATTGAGATGTTGAAGTCCTCGATACTAGAACCATTATTGTCTATTGTCAGGGTAATATTGCTAGAATGACCGGGTGATAACTGAACATGCACAACATCTACTGAGAGCAGAATGCTATCGGCAGCCGAAGCAGGAATTGCCATAATTGGAGAGATTGATGCAAGGACCAGCAAGGCCACCCATAGGGTGGCCCTTCTAGTATCAGATTGTGCTTGAGACACGCTTCTCCGACAATGTGGGTGCGTATAAGCGGGATGGCTCATTCAGTTTCTTTTGCGTTGAGTCTGGTAGGAAAAGCAAGATGCCTCAAAGCAATGTAGATTATGGCTCCAAATGAAACAGCATTAACAATCCATGCAAGGCGATGATGCCAAGCAAATACTTCAATTAATATGACTTCGGAAAATGTAGACATGATGAGAGTGCTCCCGTAGACACCAACCGCCATTGGTAAACTATGCTCAATTGGCACACTTGAATGGAAAGTAATCAGGCGATGAGTGGTGTGAGCGATGATTGAACTCATAGAATATGCCAAAACCCAACTCAACGCTGCACGATGTTCAAGACCACTTGAAAGAAAATACAAGCCTTCGTAAAAACCATAAAAAATAGCAGTGTTCAACATTCCAATCATTATGAAACGTTTGAATTCGTCCTTTTCCACTAAGCGTTGGGGATCTCTCAAGTATCTCACCCAGTTATTTCTTCAAGTCTTTCTTTGATGTCCTCGGGCATCGACTCGCCCATCATCAAATGCATGGCAACAACTTGAGATAAATGAAGCACTTCTTCGTCCTCATCTTTCTCTAAATGTGCAGCATCAGCCAAACCCCAATGTGCAACAATTAAGCCAACATCATCCTTCATTCCTCTAGCCAATTCGAGGCTTTGTTCTAACAGCAACTTGGCCTCCTCAATTTGATTATTTTTTAATAAAAGATGAGCAAGGTCGGCTAAAGCAGTCATCTCATTACTTTCATTATGAGTAGTTTGAGCCTTCACGAGGGTCCGGCGTTGTGATTCAATGTCTGATTCATCCATTTTCCCAGCCTCAGATTGAGCGCATTCTTCCACCATCAACTGCTAGGCTAACGCCGCGGATTCCACCACTATGTGGAAGGCATAGGAACACGACGGCGTTTGCAGTTTCTTCAGGGTTAATCAAGCGACCAATCGGCACTTGAGATAACCAAGTTGAGTGGATATCTTCCTTGCTGCGGCCCGTTTTACTTTCAATAGAAGCAGCAAGAGATTCTAACCTTCCTGTATTTGTGAAGCCGGGTAGGATATTGTTAATCGTTATGCATTCAGGCAATTCGCGAGAAAGCGACTTGGACCATGAAGCCATGGCACCACGAAGAGTATTAGAAAGTCCAATATTGGGAATTGGTTCTCGAACTGAAGTTGAAATAATGTTGACGATTCTACCCATGCCAGATTCAACCATGCCTGGTACAAGCAACTTGGTTATCGTATGAGCAGCATGTAGGTGACGCTTGAATGGCGCTTCAAATTCCTCAATTTCATTTTCAAGCAATCGGCCCCCTGGAGGTCCTGCTGAATTATTGACTAGGACTTGAATTGGCTCATCTTCAATAAGCGCGGAAATTGCGACTCTTACTTCCGCAGTGTTTTCCAAATCAAGACTAAGAATTGAATGCCCCGGACCTGGTAATGAAGCGCATAAGCCAATAAGTTCTTCTTCATCACGACTACACAAAATAACTCTGCAACCTGCTTCTGCGAAAGCCTTGGCCGTTGCTCGTCCAATTCCTTTTGAAGCTCCACAAACTAAGGCTCTCATTCCTTCCATCGCGGTGCGTGTAAATGGCGATTTACTATCTAACATATTCATCATTCTCCAATTGTAATTTCAATTCTTCCAATTTAATTTATTCAGTCACAATAATGTGCATATGTTTGCTCAGCCAACTTCTGATAAACTACTTCCAAAACTTCATCAGGAGCATTTCGGAAAGTCGGATGTTCAGCCTCTCCTTGTGGTCTACGCATCGCATTCCATTCTCCTGCGTCATATGCCATTAGGGCTTCCTTCATCAATACACCTGCTAAAACCAAAGTCTCGTAGCACAGGTCTTCGTAGGTCATTCCTCGCTTAACAGGAACTTCACGACGCATCAGTAATTCTCCGGTATCAATTCCATTGTCGCAGAAATGAGTCGATGAGCCGATTGGTATGTCGTGAAAAACAGACCAAGCAGGGCTGGCACTACCTCGGCAATCAGGCAACAAACCAGGATGGGAGTTGATGACACCATCTTTGGGGTGGTCAAGAATTTCTCCGCGAATAATTCGAGTCCCACCAAATACGATAAGGTCCAACTCTAGTTCACGCAGGTGAGGCATAACCTGCTCAGAATTATGAATCGAAACTTCCACATGTGGAATATCTAGCCCTGACATTTGTTCAACAATAGTATCGGCAATGGGATTGCCTTCAATACGAGCGAGAAACTTTTCTCGCTCTTCATCGGCGATTGCTGAGTCCTCGGTAATGATGATAGTTGGAATAAATCCCTCGGACATTATTTGCTTCAACATCTCCCTCCCATATGGGTGTTCTTTGAGGAGTAAATAGGCGAATGCTAGTTTGGCCATGCCTCTGCGAAGCGGACTTAGACCCCGTACCTTTCGGTCTTAGCATCAGGGTGTACATCGTTTTCTATCGCGTGGAAATAATACTGTTTCACGAACATTACGACTACCGGTCAAAGCCATTGTTAGGCGAGCAACTCCCAGCCCCCAACCTGCATGAGGTGGTGCTCCGAAACGGAACCCATCGATGTAGAAATCAAAATCAGCAGGATCTAAATTAACATCGATTAGGTTCTGAGTCAATACATCTGCGCGGTGTTCTCTCTGACCTCCACTGGTCATTTCGTCTCGGCCATAATTTAGGTCAAAACCGCGAGAAAGTTGCCCCCCGCTTGGGGAAGTCTCATCTTTCTCATGGTAGATGTAGAATGGTTTCATCGGCATTGGCCATCGAGGTATGAAATGGAAACCAGAGTGATGTTCTGCAATGATATCAGCGTGGTGGGCTTCGATGTCATCTCCCCAAGTTATGTCTTGACCAGCAGCAGCTATCATTTCGATGGCATCACTATATTCAACTCGCGGGAAAGGGATACTTGGCACCTCGACTACGATATCATCCATCTCTTGAGTGCGCCTGTAAACATTGATGGCTTCGATTTCCTTACCATCATTGGCAGCAACGGATGACCAAATATGGTTGATCATTCGCTCCTGAACTGCCATCACGTCCTCATCATTCGCCCAAGCCATCTCGATATCGAAGGAAACGAATTCGTTTAAGTGGCGATAAGTATCGTGATTTTCTGCTCTGAATGCTGGGCCAATTTCGAAAACTCTTTCCAAGCCTCCAAGAATTGCCAGTTGCTTGTATAATTGAGGACTTTGGGATAAATATGCATCTCGCTCGAAATACTTCATTGGGAAGAGGTTTGTACCACCTTCAGCAGCAGCTGCGATAATCTTTGGAGAATTGATTTCCTTGAACCCCTCGTTAATCAAATGCTCTCTTCCATATTGTAGAATCTTGGCTCTTAAGTTGAAAATTGCATTGACGTGAGTTCGACGTAAGTCGAGAAATCGGTTATCCAAGCGGGTGTCTAATTCAACATGTACTGTATCGGTAACTCCGAGTGGAAGTGGAGTTGCGGCTAGTGATAGAATGTTGACTCCAGTTGCTACAACTTCGTATTCAGGTGGTGGAACAGGCTCTCCTTCTGCTACCTTTGGAGCACGCTTTTGTGCCACGGTTCCAGTGAACTGGATGGTTGATTCTCGGCTGGCGTTTTGCACACTACTCAGCACATCATCATCGACCAAACCCTGTTTGAGAAATACTTGGCAAAGTCCCGTTCCGTCTCGTAAATCAAGAAAGCATATCTTGCCTTTACCGCGTATTGCTTGAGCATAACCACAGATGGTTACTTCCTTGTCCAGTAAGTCAACACCCTGTGTTTGGATTTGGCCAAGGCTATGAGTACGGTAGGCGGTTGGATATAGGGTGCTGTCTGCCATTATATTGCGGCCATCATGCTAATCTCTTGAACCCTTTCACCAAGCATGGGTGAAAATCTCGCCGAATCTTTGATACGATGGTTTTTCATTAAGGTGCTCAGCCCACCATATATGATTAGGCGTCCTCAAACGATTCTATTGGCCTGTCTGATGCTCTCATCTGGCCTACTCGGCTGCTTTGGAAACGAAGATTCTGAGATTTCAACTGAATTGTTCGTTGCCTCTTTTGAGTTGTCCGCCCCAGCTGGTGAATTATTCTACTATACCGTTGAATCCAACATAGATTATCACATTGAAATCGATGGCGCCGGCTTCTTGGTTGATGAAAACGGAGTAGTTAGGGATGGAGGGAACTGGACTTATCCAGCCGGCTTCGCATCGCCGGGATTGTTTATGCATCCTGTAGTTGGTGAATTCGCTACTTTGAACATAACAGCCGGCGAGATGACTGAAAGCATCAATGTCAGCGTCGTAGATGCTGCTGGAATAGTCAACGGTCAATCCGCCTACGATACTATCGATTGGCTAACCACTGACCATAACAATCGCTGGTGTGGAAAAGGCTCAATCCATGATGGAGGTGAGAATTATGCAGCATCTGCTGAAGCAATGAAACAGCATCTCCTCAACATCGGCTTTGACCACGTTGAAGTCACAGAATATGAGGAGGACTACCTGAAGGATGTCGTCGCCTACAATTATGGCGAAGTTTATCCTGATGAGTGGATTGTTGTGGGTGGACATTTCGATGTCGCCTATGCCTTGACACCACCAGGTGGCGGAACATCGGAAGGCGCTAATGATGATACCAGTGGTAGCACCGTTAGCCTTGAGATGGCAGAAGCACTTGGCACCATGAATTTCGATCATACTGTTGTTGCAGCATTATGGGCTTGTGAAGAGGAGGGGTTGCTTGGAAGTTTGGCATTTGTTGACCATATTCCTGAAAATGTAACTGTCAAGGCCTACATGAATTTCGACATGGTTTCCCTGAATTATCCGATTGTGCCGCCTCCTGGCTATGGGCCATATGATTTGGGGATCTCAGTTGCTGGTGCATCGGATGAGAACCATACTGTAATGCTGGATTGGATTGAAAGTGCAGTAGTTGATGAGTTACAATATTCTCCTACTTCTCAAAATGAAATCCACTGGTCAGCCGCTGAATCTTGTGCCAGCGATCATTGTTCATTCTTTAGGGAAGGATATGCGACTTTCAATTTCTTTAGTGCTGGAGGCGATGCATCCTTCTGGCAGGAATGGCATTCTGGTACCGATAACCTTGACTTTATGGAGGCTAAGGCAGGGGGAGCAGATGGCTTGGCGAGTGGCTTCAATACTCTTGTTTGGATTTCTTTGCAGTTATTCATTCACATCGACAATACTGGGGATGAGTTTCAGGGTCGCTGGGTTGAATCAGTAGAATAGGCTGTTGTTTAACCGAAAAGAACGGGTATCAACAGCCTCTTCGCTAAACTGAGGGGGAGCCATCATGGAGTACGATATTTTCTTCTCGATTTCTCAAACTCCCGATGCTGAAGGCCATATCCCTTCTGAACAACGGATGTTGAAAAATTACTTTGAACAGGTAAAACTAGCCGACGATTTAGGCTTCGGCGTTGCATGGCTTGCGCAAGCGCACCTATCCACTGAAACTCAAAAATTGAACAAGAAACCTGTCGTACCACATTGGCAAGGAGAAGTTGGCCTCTGCACTGATTTCCCCCAGTTGGCACTGGAAACTTTTCATCGCACCAAGCGGATTGATATTGGCTCAGCAGTATTGTCATTATTAGCCAGTGGTGGGCCGATTGCTCAAGCTGAGAGAATTGCCAACACTGTACAATTGATGGGGATGTCCTCTTCGCAAAGAAAGTTGCACGTTGGTTTCAGCGCTGGCCGCTTTGAGTTCATGGCTCGCCCATATGGGGTAATTCCCCGAAATGAAGTTGAAGAAAAGTCATGGCCTGCTTTGCGTGGTCAAATCTTCATGGAGGCATCTGAAATCTTCCTGCGTTTATTGCGGGGCGACCGGATTAGTTCTGAGGATATTCGCGCAACAACTCTGACAAGGGCAAATTTCCGTTCTGATGAAGATTGGCAGGCTGTACATGATGCTGCTGGTGGAGGGGATTCAGTTGAGATTGAGAGCCGATATGTGTTTGAGGATATTAGTATCGTACCACGAGATTGGCCGCGTTCTCAACTGGAGTTAGTCGCTGGAACTCATGACCCTAATGCTCAGGAATTCGTTAACTCGATTCTCCCTGTCAAGGTGTTCAACTTGTCAATAACTCAACCTGAGGTGATTGAAGCAACCCATGCCAGAATGGCTGCCTGCTACCACCAAGATGGCGGGGGATGGAGTCGGAGAGATATGCCAAGAACTTCCTTTGTCTTCCTTAATGCCGAAGATGGTTTGACTGCAGATGAACAAAGTGCCGCTGCTAAACTTGAGGCAGAGGCTTCACTTGGTTCATATTGGGCTGCCTTAGAAGGCACACTGGATCCTGCAAAGGTTGCTAAGGCGGCTGATAATGCTTTGATTGGTAATCCAGCAGAAATAGCCACCCAAATGCTCGAGCGTTTCCATCCAGAAGAACGGATAATGACCTGGTTTGATTTCTTCAATCATGATTCGGAGCGTGTCTGTCGCAACATGCGTGCTTTTATCGAACAAGTGGTGCCGTTGGTGGAGGCGGCACTTTGACCTTACAACATGATGAGCATTCTGCTGTATCTCCTGGTCGTCCTGGGTCAGGAGTATTTCCGGATTCACCACTTGGCGAGAATGTAGAGGGAATCCCGACTGGTCGTGATGTAGAATGGGAGCCGCTGGTTGATTATCGCCGCAATGGAGTTTCTGAAACTACCATTCATGGTGCTGTTGCTTGGGCTCATGGGGATGAGGTCATCCATTCCTTTGGCGGCAATGTTCTATGCTATGGTCGTTCGATGATGAAGCCATTCATGTTGAAGACTTTTTGCGAAGTCTTGGATGATGAAACTGATTGGTCGCAAAAAGCCATTGCTGTGGCTAGCCATAATGGTGATACCGAACATGTTGCTGCTGCGCAGAGTTTGTTATCCGAATCCGAATGGGGATTGATGCTAACACCTCTTGATGTACCGCTGATTCAGTTTGGCCGCCAAGTTAGAAGGCCTCGACGTTGGTATCATACCTGTAGTGGTGAACATGCTGCAATACTGAAAGGCTGCCGTTTGAAAGGTTGGAAGCGGGCTGGCTACACCTTGCCAAGCCACGAAGTCTTCCTCTCGTTCATGAAGACTATTCGCGGTTTTCTTGGCCAAGACTGGCAACCAAAACGCATCGCCAAAGATGGTTGTGGTCTGCCAACAATTTCCAATACCGTCAATGAATTAGCCCGCTTATGTGCTGGACTTGTGCGACAGAAGGATGATGATTGGATTTGGTCTGCTATGGTAGAACATCCTGATTTGATAGGCGGTTTCAATCGCCTCGACTCAACCATAATCAAAGCCGGCGAAGGAAAAGTCATTGCAAAAGAAGGGGCAGACGGCCTGCTGGGTTTGTCAATAGAACATCCAGACTACCCAAAGGGATTAGGCATCGTAGTAAAAATTGCTCACGGCTGGAACTCGCAAGCAACTTGGTATGTAGCAAGGGCAATATTAGGAGTATTAGGTATTGAATTACGCAATCCGTATCCACTACACCGGCAAAAGGCATTCATCGTACCAGGTGTTGTTCCACCGCATTTACTCGAAGTTTTGAAGACAATTCCAACTTGGGATGAATGGGACCCTGATCAAGACCGCTGGCATTATGAGATTCCGACTCGAGGTGAAGGCTTTGATTGAAGTCCTGAACCTAATAAATGGACAATTTTGCACTACCGAAGAGTGTTTGGAGAATCTAAATCCTGCCACTTCAAAGCAAACTTCAGTCATTCCACGTTCAACTGCAAGTGACGTTGATGCAGCAGTTATCGCAGCAAAGCGTGCCTTTCCTGCTTGGGCTATTCTATCATATGAAGAACGGGCAGATTGGTTAGATAGAATCGCCGATGCTCTTGAGGCTAAATCAGAGGAAATTGCGGCTCTTGAATCAATGGATACTGGCAAGCCGATTTCACTGGCAAGGGCTGTTGATGCTACCCGTAGTATCGTAAATTTTCGGTTTTTTGCTGAACAAGTGCGCGAGTTAGAGGTGGAACGATTTGAGATGGAGGATGCCAGCAATCATGTTGTCATGCAACCAGTTGGAGTAGCAGGTTTGATTACACCTTGGAATCTACCTCTGTATTTGTTATCTTGGAAAATTGCTCCGGCTATTGCAATGGGTAATACAGTAGTTGCGAAACCCAGTGAATTGACTCCCTTAACTGCTGACTTGTTGGCGCGGACATTGGTGGAAATAGGTTTACCCGCGGGAGTTGTTAACATCGTTCATGGCTATGGCCATGAAGCAGGACAAGCCCTAACAGAACATCCTGATACTCGCATTATCTCCTTTACTGGAGGAACTGCAACTGGGAAAATTGTAGCCTCGACTGCAGCCCCGATGTTCAAGAAATTGAGCCTTGAATTGGGTGGTAAGAATTCCACAATCGTCTTTGCTGACGCAGATATGAAAAAAACCGTTGCAGGAGTTGCTCGTGCTGGCCTACTAAATCAAGGCCAAGTCTGCCTTTGCGGTTCTAGAATATTGGTAGAATCTTCAATTTATGATCAGTTTATGGCAGACTTGTGTAAGCATATCGAAGCCATGAAACTCGGTGACCCAAGTGATGAAAGCACCGAACTTGGCTCTTTGGTCTCGAAGGAACACCGTTCCAAGGTAGAATCCTTCATCCAAATCGCCAAGGACGATGGTGGGGTAATCTGCACAGGTGGCAAGCGACCTGATATTGAGGAGGGGGCATTCTTGGAACCTACGGTGATTTCTGGTTTAGACATCAACTCAACTTGTTCAACTGAGGAAATATTCGGTCCGGTCATAGTGGCACATCCTTTTGATACTGAAGAACAAGCGGTTACTATCGCTAATGGAGTCGAATATGGCCTTGCCGCATCGGTATGGACAACAGATCTTGAGAAAGGGCGACGAGTTAGTGAAGCCCTCGATACAGGCATGGTCTGGGTCAATACTTGGCTTCACCGAGATTTGAGAACTCCATTCGGTGGCACCAAAGCATCAGGGGTAGGGCGTGAAGGCGGCAGGTGGTCGCTGTCATTTTATTCAGAGGCTCAAAACATCTGCATCAAGCAGTAAATATGCTGGCAAGACTCTTCAAGGAGTAGCCTTGCCCTTTGCTTGATGGACCTCAATCCATATTGGGTAATGATGGGACTTGTTGTAGTCCTCACTCCTCTAACTTGTTGGATATTCACCCTCAACCAAAAGCAACGTCGAACCCCTCTCAGAGATATTGCTCAAATCATACACGAAAAGAGATACTACCTACACGTCATGGGTTATCTCATTATCATCAAGTGGAAGGCCTTGACTGATAATTTGAATGAACCGATGAAACGCCTGACTGGCCATTGGACGGACTGGGTGTATGCTATCGAAGGAGATGCAACCCTCTGGGTACAGGAGTTTTTCAGGAATTCATACCTGACAGATTTCCTGAACTTTCACTATCTTTTCATCTACTTATTCTTGATTTACATAACCACTGTCTACTATGCCTATGTTGGCGAGCGTGATATGACCGATAAAGTAGCACTGAACTATCTCCTCATCTATGCGATTGCAGTTCCATATTACTTGTTCTTTAATGTTGAAGTGACAAGTTCTTGGATTCCAGGGATGGATGCCATTCTCTATCACGATGGCTGGTATGCAGAATTCTATGCCACTCATGACCCCCTCGATAATGCTGTTCCATCTCTGCACATTGCAATCCCTTTTGGAATAATTTTGCTGAATATCCTCCATGTTAGAGAAAAAGGCATGAAGATGAAAGAATGGGCCCATTACCGCTACCATGTTTTCATCGTAATAAATACAATTTTGTTTGCTTTTACAATCTTATATCTTGGAATACACTGGATTATTGATATCCCATTGGGCATGGTGATTGGTGCCCTTGGTGCCTTCTTCATTCATAACTTGCAGCCGCGTTTGAGAAATGACCACGGCAAGACGTTTGAGGGTGTGACAAAAGAGAAAGTAATCCGGCACGCCATAGTTGAGGGATTCATTGGACTAATGCTTCTTCTCAGTATCTTTGCTGCTGTTTCCTATCAAGAAGCAAATATGGATGAGCGTGTTTCATTCAGACTTGGCGAAGGCGACACGACTTACGAAATAATTCAACGACTGAAGTATGGTGATACTGTAGAAGTGGAAGTCACTAATTTGGCAGAGGATGCCGACCTCTATCTTGTTATAATTCAATTACAAGCCGCCCTTCCTTCAATGGCAGAAGGCTCGATAAATTGGACTAATTTAAGCGATGAAGGTGGCCAAGAAATTAGAGTATCTCCTGGCCAAACTCTCATTATCACTCTAGGTCAATCTGATGTTTGGCATCTATTATTGATGCATAACCCCGTTGATTCGGGTGCCGAAATCATGGATGTCAGAGTCCTCAATGACTATGGAAAGGACTCGATGCTCAATGCCTATCTACTCTCAATTCCTTCTCTTTGGATAACTGGCTTCGTCATCCATCGCCTAGTGCGGCTGAAGATGGCCAATAAGTCTCTAATCAATTCATTACCGTCTCATAAATGGGAATCTGATGAACAGGAATAAAGACATCCTGCAAGGTTGACCCCCTAATGGATTCAACCGGCGACTGTTTGCTGCTGCCGATTTTCCCTCTTGAATGCACATTATTGCCAGGTGAACCACAAGTCTTGCGAATCTTTGAGCCACGCTACAAACAGATGCTAGATGACTGTCTACTCGACGACCTACCCTTTGGCATTTGTTTGGTCGACCCATTTCATCCGGTCAATGGCTGGACTGGCCCCCATCTAATTGGTACAACAGCAAGGATTTGCGGCCATGAAGAAGCAGGTAGTAATCACATCATTGAGATTCAAGGACAACGAAGATTTCGAATCATAGAGATTATCGAACCGGTTGCACCCCCTATGGATGCGATACAACACCGAGTTTTTCCCGACCTTGAATCTTTGATGGAGATGGTCGGAGGCGACGATGATGCACGCCTTTATATCCGTGCTAAGGTAGAATGGATGATGGAACCTGAAGGGTCATTGGATGATAGTTTCAAAGCAGAATTAGAAGACATTTGGATGTCTTTTCTTTCAAGTCTTGCTAAGCAAAATAGTATGCCTGAAGAAATGATTGAAGAATGGAAAGATGCGCAATTAACTACTGTTTGCGATTGGGATTCCTCTTCAATTTGGCGAATCGCTTCGGTTTTAGTTGCAGATCCAAATGAAAAGCAATCATTGCTTGAATCAGCAAACCTACTTGAATTGGTTACTGAATTGATGCACATTATCGATTAAGAGCGGATGTCAAGGGCCAAGGCACCTGAAAATGCCCCCACAACTAGCCCAAGTCCCCACCAAACACCAAGCCTGAATGCCGGCAGGTCGTGTTTACCCCAACTACCTGAAGCCATAAACCAAAACAGCATCAAAATGAAAGCGCCACATCCAGCCATACTTGACATCAAAAATGCTAAGATAATCGTCGAAAATCCGCCTGCCATGAATTCAATAATCTCGCTTTTACGGCCTTGTTTAGCCATCCAAGCCGCCATCACCACAAGTCCTGGAATAATGACGATGAGGAGTGCAACATGCATATTCCAAAGTGAATTGAGGTAGTCTCTCTCATCCCAAGGGCTTGCTAACTTGCCAGAATCAACAAGCGACTGGGCAACTAAGCCACATATTCCGCCAGTTATTGCAGGGATGATGACATGTACAAATGCTGCCTTTGAATGAACGACATTTTGCTCATGCGCATCCATGTTCGGGGCGAAGTGGGAATCCTCAAGAAGATGTCGTATTGACAAGGTCAAAGACCTGATGTTGTCTCGGCTATCCATGGGCGGAGGAAAGATTGTCGCAGGCATCATCGCTCCACACCCCCCTCATCTCATTTATGCAGAAAATCCCCCACAGAATGAGCCGAAGTCAGAAGGAGGTTGGGAACAACTTCGTTGGGGATATGAAAGAATGCGGGAAAGCCTTGAGGAAGTTGACTACGATGTTATCGTCATCTTGTCTCCACACTGGCAAACTTATGTTGGCACGCATTTTCTTGGAGTTGAGAATTTCAAGAGTTTATCGGTGGACCCAGTTTTTCCAAATCTATTCAGATTCAACTATGATATGCAAGTCGATATTGAATTAGCCAAGACCATTCATGACCAAGCAGAAGCAGACGGTATGGCTGTGAAAATGATGGAGAATCCCGACTTCCGAGTCGATTACGGGACTATTGTTTCCTGCCATTTAACTCGTCCTGATTGGGACAAACCAATAGTTTCAATCTCAAGTAATCGTAGCCGCCATTATTACTCGGTTGAAGTAATGCAAGAAATGATGATGCAACTGGGAGAAAGTACTCGCAAAGCAATCGAGGCAAGTGGCAAGAGAGTTTTGCTAATAGCAAGTAACTCACTTTCACACCGCCACTTTACCTCAGAATCAGCTATCCCAGAGGACATGAGTAAGGAGCATATCACCAGCCATGCAATGCACCTTTGGGATATGCGAATCCTTGATTTGATGAGAGAAGGGAAAACTCAACAAGTCGTTGATGAAATGCCTGAGTTCATTGAACAAGCGATTTCTGAAAGTGATGGTGGCTCTCTGACTTGGATGTTTTCGGCCTTAGGAATGCCAACATATTCCCCACTGATGCATGGTTATGGCACCATAATTGGCACGGGCAACGTAATCATGGAATGGCAACATGAAAAGAAGGGAGGGGTTTGATGTCTGGAATTATCAAATCCTTAGTTGTGCCAGCCCATCCTCACCCATACTTATGCCCAGATGCCAACCAAGGTTGGGCAA
>JAAZXA010000056.1 GCA_014240385.1 Methanobacteriota archaeon
GACCTTTCAACAAGCAAATTCCAATTGGCGGATTCAGCAGAACTTGACCTTGAACGCTCCTATCAGGGATTATTGACGATGGGCTCCGAGATTTCCACCCCCTTCACCTTATTCGCTATGGTTGGACACCAGAATACCTTCGAGATAGAACCTCCATCCTATGCAACAATCAACGGAGTAACTGGCCAAGGAGGTTCAACTCCTTCTCGCTCAGATGGACAATATTCCTACAATATTGGACGCTGGACTATCGATAACCGCGAGGCCAGTAATACAGATCCAACTCTTGAGCGCAATGTTACTTTGACCATTGGTCGTCGTACAACCGCAACCATTCCAGTGGTAATAGACACCGTGAATGATACCGCTGTTGATATTTCAGTAGTTCTTGATATGTCAAATGAAGATGCTGCTACTTTAGATGTCGATATTCAATTGAATTACATCGATTCTGATACTATGGCAGAATGGGGAATAAACATGGTGGATAATAGTTCAGGAGCGACTATTCCATGGGTAACGGCTGATGGTATCCGCATGGCTGAAGCGAATGGCCTTGTGGCAATGGATAATTTCACGGATAATTTCCCAGTTGATGCAATCGCTGAAGGAATTAGCGCAATCGTCGGTGAAGGAAAAGTAACCATGGACTCCCCGAGTTGGCGAAATATCAGCGGCGTAGGGGGTCTTGGATTCCATCATATTGCAGGCTCTACATGCGGTGAAGCCGATCCGCCGAGCGATGACCATGACCGTTATTGTATTACTGGGCAAAACGCTATGTCAGACACATACCCAGTTCTGCTTGAATCCAGTAGTAACACCTTCCAGTTCTCATTACTTGATATGGCAAAGTCCTACATCGACCTCAATGATACAGGCTTTGATTTGGAAGTCATCACTAATTCTGATTTACAGACCGTATTAAATGCTGGATTATCTATTGAGACCGACATGGGTGATGGATTCGTCTCAGACATGATTCCAGATAATCTACCTCCAACAAGGGTGGAAGTCAAATTAATTCTACCTGATTGGGTTAGTACTCCTGATGGAACAGGTGAAGTAATCTTCTCAAAGAGCAGTGCTGTGTTAGGAATAACCGGCACCAACCCATATGATTGGCGCAACCCAATCAAAGAAGGAGATACAACAGTTTGTGCAGCCAACCAACAGACCTGTGCATCTTTTGAAGTAGAACTAGACATTTCCAGTTTTGCCTTGCATGAATGGAGTCAAAAAGCTGAGATGGAATTCAGTGGTGGAGCGACATTCAAACTGTATAGGTTAGGATTGCCAGATGTTGCGAGAGACATGTTGGCTACTGAAGATGCTACTTTGGATATGCCTGTTGTACCAGCCGACCTCGTTCGTTTAATAATCGATATCGGTGGTAGATTGGATGAGCCATATAACACGACAGTACCATTGATGGATGACGAACTTTACCTTGTTTTCACACGCCAAGGAATACAGAATTTTGCCTCTGAACTAGGAACAACCCTCACTGATACGATTCACCAAGCGGGCAGAGATATGAAGAGCGAAACTGGACAGGACATTGATTTTTCTCAAATAGAAGTTGTTACTTCGGTCAGCAATTTAGAACCTCCATCGAGTACTAGTGTTGGTGATACAAAACCAATTGAAATAAGTATTGAAATTAAGGCTACAACTTTGACAGTTGCTTGGGAAGGAGAGTCAGATTTTTCCTTGACAACAACCAGCATTGATTCTCCATTAATGCCATTCTTCAACACATTCGCAGACCTTCTGAGAGGAAATAGCCTGATGAATGCAGCAGGAAGTGATGGTAGCGGATATGTGGTCACTGATCCTGAAACGGGTGGACCATTTGAATTAGAAATGGAAGGAGCAGATCTTGGTGAAGATATGGGGGATATTATGCCCGCAATTACCTTGATTCTTGGCTTACCAGCTGGTCTATCATTCGGTACTTTTGAATCTGCAAATGGTGGCAGTTCCACCACCGAAGTAGATGGTCGCCAACAAGTCACCTATACAATGCCAAAAGCCGGTGAAACAGATACCCTCTCCATAACTTTCGTTATCGGTTGGGCTTTCCTTTTGCAGGAAGCATGGGGCTATGGTGCAGTCAGTCTTTTGGGAATCGGCTTACTTTGGAGACGCCGTAAGCGCAAGCGTAGTCTAAAGTTAGATAAATTAGAGAATGAGTTCACCAACAAGAACAAGACTAGAGTTTCCGAGCGCCAATTCGCGGCGATGGGAGGTTGGGGAGATGATGCAGCAGATGGTGCACCACCTGCTCCAGGTTCTGGTTTTGGTGGAAATGCTGGTGGCGATGATTTCTTCGGAGATGCTTCTTGGAATTCCTGATTCACCTTCTCTGTCAGGTAGTGAACAACTTGTTGGTTAGGTTTCAACGCAACAATGAATGCATCCTTAGTGTCAAAGCCTTGGCAGCCGCAGGACATTCCGCAGCAGTATAGAGATGAATCGCTTCTCGCCAACATACCAATCTGTTAGCAGGCTGGTGAATTCCTCTCAAAGTCCACAAGTCCGCTGCAAGCCGGCGACCAAGGCGTGTGCTGATTATCTCATCAAGTACGACCTCCTGAAGAGCATCTATTTTCTGTTCTTCATCCATATTGTTTAATGAGAGTAATTTGAGGGAAAGTGCCCTCAAGGGATTAGAAGATTCAACACAAACCAATCCTGAAAATTTGATGTCTTCTCGATTTTTCATATCTACTATCAATGGGTCTTTGCTTGAAGTTGTAGATTCCAAACTTTTTCTAATTGCAGCCGCAGCCTCTGATTCATTCATTTTCAGTTTGATGGTATGTTTTAAGGAAGCAAGAGCAACGAGAACTTTCTTTCTTTGGTCGCTTTGTAATTCTTTTACGGCTATTTCTTGAATCATTTCTTCTGCATTTTCAAGGCCTTGCATTTCTTCATCGTCTGGAAGGCGGTCATCAATCATTCTCGTCGCCTCTGAAATTTGTAATTTTACTTTTTCAAGGCCACTAATACTGGCCATCGCCTGCTCAACCAATGTGAGTGCCTCTTCCACCTTTCCTTGTTGGCGGGATAGTCTTGCCTGTAATTCCAAAGGCGGATTTTTCATATTTTTTAATTCCGATTCTGCATGACTTGTCTCTCCTCGGCCTAAAGCGATAGATACAGAAATGTGGCGCAAAGCATCAGCTTCTGGCCATCTTCTGCAAGCATCGTCGATTAGAGTCGCCATTGCTGCACTATCATGGAGAATAAGTTCTTCTCCATGTAATTCAAGGTGCTCTTGTAAGTTTTTATCCGCTCCGCTTATCCTCATATGCAATTCCAATAGTCTTGCTTGTTGACCTGAAACTTCAGCCCAACGAAGGGCTGCTATTGCGTGTATCTTTTCCGATTCCTTTTGGTTCCAACTCTCTCTTCGAACATTTCTAACTAGATGCTGTAGTTCAACTAAATCTCCTTCATACCATCGCATTAAAGCATGTTCATCGAGGGTTTCCATGCCATCATCCTCTCCAAGGATCTCCGCTTGAACTGGAATAGGAAGAACTGCTATCCCATCAAGCATTGGAAGCAATTCATTGGGAAGTTGAGTCAGAACAGTATCTTCAACGAATCTGCGAATATGAGCACCTGCAAGAGGTTGCTCTGGGTTCCACATATGCAAGGCTAATGGGTGCCCACCAAGGTGTTCAACCGCACTGAGGCGTTGTTGCTCATCGATATCATCTCCAAGGATTTCCATTGCAGCATCATTTGAGACTTCTTCGATGCTGATAACTTCAGAGATTTCAATTGGTGAAGGTGCTCTTGAGATGAGGATTAACTGTTGCCCTTTCTTATCTAAATCTTCGATCATTTTGACGATACCCTTGAGATGTCTATCGTGAATATCTTGCAAGTCATCTATAATAATGACCTCTCCATTACATTTCTCGCTAAGCCAATTTGCTACTGCTCTTGGTTCTTCAGGAGCATCTTGACCATCCATTGCTCTTGCTGCAAGTGATGATGAATCATCATAGATATTTGCTCTAACCCACCTGCAATTTTTTTTCTTTTTGAGAAGGCCTTCAACTAATTTACGAACCAAAGAGGTCTTTCCTATCCCTGCAATTCCAACAATTGTCATCGATGTTGGTTTTATTTGCAATAATCTCTCAATGACTTCTTCCCTTCCCTTCAATTCTCCTAGTCCAGGCGGTTCACCTTTCAATGAGGCTTTTCGAGTTGGGGCGTCTTCTTCTTGTTCTGGCAAGTTTGCAAGTTCTTTCCTTCCTGCTTCTGTTAGATGGTAGACGTTTCTCCGGCGGGAACCTCCACCTATCACATGAGCCAAACGGAATTTCACCAACCCCTCTTCCATCAGTGCATTCAGAGGTGAATGCAAGGCTGATCTGACCACTCCAAGTGCTTCGGATAGCCCAGGTAAAGAGAGTTCTCTTGGCACATCCCAAGAATCGACTAATTCATTAGAAAATTTCCCCAACCAACGCAAAAGACGAGTCTGCGAGGGTGTGAGCATAGTAGGCCTGAGGTGCGCATGGTTCTTTGTGCCTGCCCTTAGTCGTGCAGATGTGCCTGTTTCATCCAGCAGTCTTGACTTACCCGATTCACCGGGAGTTTATTTATTCAAGAATAAGGCTGGAAGAGTACTTTATGTTGGCAAAGCCACCAGTCTTCGAAGCCGAACCCGCTCTTATTTTGCCAAAAACCCTGACAGAGCAATGATACCAGAGTTAGTTGAAAAGTCAGATGAGATTTCATTCATAGTTACCAATAATCCAAGTGAAGCCTTGGTCTTAGAAAGGCAATTAATTAGAGAGCATAAACCCCGCTACAATTCTATGTTAAAAGATGATAAATCATACCCTTACCTTGCCTTTACAAATCATCGATTCCCTCAAATCCTTTACACTAGACACCCTCCTTCAGATTCAC
>JAAZXA010000038.1 GCA_014240385.1 Methanobacteriota archaeon
CCTGATGGTGGTGCCATTAGAGGTTCAGCAGGAGGAGCAGTGGGTGGGCCTGAAGGTGGTGCCATTAGAGGTTCAGCTGGAGGGGCAGTAGGTGGACCTGAAGGTGGCGCCATTAGAGGTTCAGCAGGAGGAGCAGTAGGTGGACCTGAAGGTGGTGCCATTAGAGGTTCAGCAGGAGGACCGGCAGGAGGGCCACTTGGAATTGCGGCAGGTGGACCGGCAGGAGGGCCACTTGGAATTGCGGCAGGTGGACCGGCAGGAGGGCCACTTGGAATTGCGGCAGGTGGACCAGCAGGAGGGCCACTTGGAATTGCGACCGGTGGACCAGCAGGAGGGCCACTTGGAATTGCGACCGGCGGTCCGGCGGGTGGCCCTACAGCCATCTCTCCAAAAGCATCCGCCAAACGGTTACTTATCTTCTGAGCAATCGGGTCATCTTCTTGCATGCTAACGCCGTCTGGCCATCGAAGGTCCACATTTCAATGAATTGGCAACGCGGGCAGGGGGAGCGAGTGATTCATCAAGTGGTTTCGTACAGGTGCCACCATGCTCATCGCAGTGTTGGTCAACCCTGATGCTGGACTAGGGGGTAAACTCGGCTTCAAATGTAGTGATGGTCGAGCAAAAGAAGCCCGTGAAGCGGGAGCGGAAGACCGTGCAGGGCCAAGGATGAATGAATGCCTTGAACGTCTTCAGGTTTTACTTGAACAAAGGTCCTTAGAAATCGATTTCATCACCATTGAAGGGCGCATGGGTTCAGACTGGTTTGGTTCAATTAACTATAATATTATTCACGAAACTGGAGTTGAAACCATTGCACAGGATACCATTGATGCAACTAGAATGATGAGTCATGCAGACCTCATACTGTATGCGGGGGGAGATGGAACCACACGAGATATAATTTCTGCATTAGATGGAAAAAAGACCCCGATAGTGGGCGTCCCTGGGGGTGTAAAAATGCATTCAGGGTGCTTCGCCGCAACCCCTAGAGCAGCAGCAGAAGTTGTCTGCGCATTTGTTACTGGAGAACTGATGTTGGCTTCAACAGAAGTGATGGATTTAGACGAGGAAGTATATGCTCAGGGAGTCTGGAGAGTACGAATGTATGGAGAGGCGATGACCCCTTCATCACCACGTTGGATGCAAGGTTCGAAGGAGGCCGTCGAGTCAGCATCAGAGGAAGAAACGATTCAAGCATTGGCAGAGCATATTCAAGACCTCAGAACGGAAAACCCTGAGTTGATGATTATTTGGGGGTCTGGAGGAACTCTGAGAACCATGGCTGAACTGAATAATTTTGAGCCGACTTTATTGGGGATTGATATCACAATAGGAAATGTGATTTACAAAGATCTCAATTAACAACAAATCCTCAAACACCTGAATGAAGAACACCAATGCTTGTTATTGTTGAGCCCAATGGGGGGACAGGGATTTTTGATTGGCCGCGGCAATCTACAACTTTCACCTGAAGTACTTCGTAAAATTGGCCTGGATAATATTCTGGGAGTGGCGACTTCAGCAAAGTTGCTTAGCTTGAATTCATTGAGAATAGACACTGGAGATAGAGCGTTAGATGAGGAATTCATCAAGAGAAAATATCTGAAACTCTTGCAAGGTTATCGAACTACGAGGATTATGCGAGTTGCAGAAGACTGAACTTACTGCTTCGTAGCCGCTTGTAGCAGGCCCAAAAATGGTGGACTTGGCCGCCCTGGCCGCGATTTGAATTCTGGATGATATTGGGTTGCAACAAAGAACGGGTGCTCAACCAATTCAAAGATTTCACATCTCTGTCCACTATCATCCTTGCCAACAAATTTCAAACCCTTTGCCTCAATATCCTCAATGAATGCCGGATTCACTTCGTAGCGATGGCGATGTCTTTCATCTACATGACTTACCCCTGAGTAAAGAGTTCGGGTAGCACATTCATCAACTTGGAAAAGAGTTGGTCGACTCCCTAGGCGCATTGTCCCACCAAGGTGAGTTTTGGAAATTTCGGGCATAAAGACGACCACAGGATGGCTTGTAGATTCATCGAACTCGGTGGAGTTTGCCCCTTCCCACCCGAGTACATTTCGACAAAATTCTATTACAGCAGTCTGTAGGCCAAGGCAGATTCCGAGGTAAGGAGTATTGCTTTCACGGGCATATTTTGCAGCCAGTATTTTTCCTTCAATACCACGGTCTCCAAAGCCACCAGGGACAAGAATACCATCTGCACTTGAGAGTAATTTCCATGCTTCGAGACTCTTACTTTCATCTTTGCCTTCAGCAATGTGCTCAAGGTCTGATGCTTCGATCCAGTCGATAACTAATTTCCTTCCAACTTCAAAAGACGAATGTTGTAAGGCCTTAATGACAGAAAGATAAGAATCCGACAGTCCAGTATATTTTCCAACCATTGCGATATGAACATCTCCACTCAAATTGTCGACACGGTCGGCCATTGCTTTCCAGTCATCCAGTAGAGTTCTTGAATCAGGAATGGCAAAACCAAGTTTTTGAGACAACATCTCACTTACTCCTTGTTCTTCTAACAATAGTGGAACACGGTAAATATTAGAGACATCATGTGCTGAAAGGACTGCCTCGGGAGAGACATGGCAGAATAGAGCCAATTTTTCCCGCACATCATCTTCTAATGGGCGCTCGCTTCGACAAACTAGCATGTCTGGGGTAATACCTAAGCCGCGTAATTCCTTGACAGTATGTTGAGTCGGCTTGGTTTTCTGTTCTCCAACCACGCCTATTACTGGGACTAATGAAACATGAACAAAGCAGCAATTCTCTGGCCCTACTCTGAATTGGAATTGACGTAATGCTTCGACGAATGGTGCCGATTCGATATCGCCAACCGTGCCGCCAAGTTCGATGACGCAAACGTCAGGTTCCTCTCCACTTTCATCTGCAGAGCGATGAGCAACATCCTCAATCCAGTCTTGGACAGCATCTGTTATGTGCGGAATTACTTGTACAGTTTTTCCTAAGTAATCACCACGCCGTTCTGCTTCAAGGACCTTGGCGTAGACTTTTCCAGTAGTCAAGTTGTTATCTCTTGTTAAGCAGACATCAAGGAAGCGCTCATAGTTTCCAAGATCGAGGTCCACTTCTCCACCATCGTCAAGGACGAATACTTCGCCGTGTTCAAAGGGTGACATTGTGCCGGCATCGGTATTGAGGTAAGGATCAATCTTGATTGCAGTTGGTCGTAGGCCAGCACTCTTTAGCAAAACCCCTAAACTAGACGCAGTGACACCCTTTCCGATGCCACTTAGAACTCCTCCCGAGACAATGACGTACTTCATATCACATCAACGGGATATGGAGCCGGCGTGTTCCGTACATCAAGATTCTTATGCATTGAATAAATAATTCCCATTTGGATTGATGGCTGTGCAGGTATTGCCCCTGCATTTTGCTCAGTTAAAATCGAGCACCACCTTTCCACATTCTCCTGATAACATCAAGCGAATTGCAGTTTTGAATGCGTTTGGTGGAAAGCGATGTGTTAGAACATCGTGGATTTTGAGTTCGCCTTCAACCATCAATTCTTGCATGGTATCCCAAGTCGCCCACATTCGCCGACCATTGATTCCTTTGACATGTAAATATCTGAAAACAATATCATTGATTGGGACCTTTGGTTCACTGCCATAGACACCCAGGATATTGAGGTAGCCCCCCATTCTTGTTGTTTTTATGGCATTGGCTAGGGCTGCTGATGAACCACTAAATTCACAAGAGTTGTCAACACCTTTTCCGCCTGTAGCTTCAAAAATTGCCGCTTGAACATCATCATCCTTACCTAATACTAGGTCGGCACCGAGGTTTCTTGCGATATCCATTCGATATTGATTATCCCAATCTATGGCGATAATTTTGCTGGCACCCATTTGGAGAGCCACATCAACAGCAAAGAGTCCAATAGGACCTAAGCCATGTATTGCAATTGTTGAATCCTTTACCGGCCCTCCAGTCAAAGTATGAATGGCATTGCCAAGAGGGTCTTGCATTGATGCATGTCTAGGTTCTAAACCGGGGGGGTTGTGTCTTGCTGAGGATGCGAGAATGGTAAAATAAGGGGCGAAAGCACCGTTGGAATGAACTCCAAAAATAGAACCATTCTCGCAGATATGAGCATTTCCCTCTTCGCATCGCGGGCAATCCCAATCGGCCAAATGGCATTCAACTGAGATGAAATCTCCAACTTTGTGGCTATTGACTGATGAACCAACTGCTACTACATAGCCACAAGTTTCGTGTCCAGTTATGGTACCTAGTGGGACTTCTGATTTTGCCCAATCATCCCATTTCCAAATATGAAGGTCGGTTCCACAGATACTGGTGGATAGGGTTTTGACCAGCACTTCCTTTGCTTCGGGAGAGGGTATGGGATGCTCAATTAATTCAAAGCCATCTTCTTCAGGGCGCATCTTAGTCCATGCTAACATGGTTTCAGGAATAGTGCCCATGCCTCCTGCTGATTTAGTCGAGGTCTTCAGTGTTTGCAATGGTTCATATAGGGGTCCATACTCCCACACTATACAACTGATGGTTAAGCAGTGGTGATTCAATGTCAGATAAGAGTGAAGACTGGGAAGAGGCGATGCTGAACAAGATGGCAGAGATGTTCAAACAAATGGGCCTTGAAGTCGATATTTCCACTCTACGCGGTATGATGAGCCAATTCCAACAGAAGTTTGAAGAAATGGGGTTTGACCCAGAAAAGATAGCCAAAGGTGGTATCAACCTTAACTTCGATATGTCTAGTCTAAAGGATATGCTTGGAGGCGGGGGGAACCTCAACGACATGCTTTCCAACCTTGGCTTCGATGTCAAGGTAGATGCGAAACCCGCTGAGGTAGTTGTACCAACAGAAGATGATGGCGAGGCAGCCTTGAAAGAACTTCCAGAGCCTGAAATTTACTTAGATGGCTGGGAGATGTTCATCACTGTCGATTGTACTAAACAAGTTGAACTCGAAGAAGAGCAGATGGAATTGGAATTAGTCGAGAAAGGCAGTCTACTTGAAGTCCTAAAAACAACACAGGCATCTCCAGTAGCGCGAATCGAATTACCTCATGCTTGTGATGAACTTGTTGGGTGGTCGTTGAATAATGGCATCCTAGATATTACTCTAAAATTAACTCCACCAGGTGCAGATTTCGATGAGGATGACGAAGAAAGAGATGAGGATGACGATGATGAAATTGTCGAAGTTCCTGATGTAAGTATTGACATCTCTGACGATGATGAAGGCGAAGATGGTGGAATACCGATTTTCTGAATAAAAAAACGAAGGTGAAAAAAATGGCAAAAGTAATTGGAATAGATCTTGGAACGACAAATAGCTGTGTTGCAACCCTTGAGGGTGGCGAGCCAGTGGTGATTGCAAATGCAGAGGGGGCGAGAACAACCCCCAGTGTAGTTGCATTCGCTAAAGATGGCAGCGAGAGGATGGTTGGAGTAGTGGCAAAGCGTCAAGCAGTAACCAACTCAGACCGCACTTTCCTATCTGTAAAGAGACATATGGGCAGCGATTGGAAAGAGAGTGTTGATGACTCGGAATATACTCCTCAAGAAATCAGTGCAATGATTCTTCAAAAGTTGAAGGCGGATGCTGAAGCATACCTTGGAGAAGAGGTCACTCAAGCAGTGGTAACTTGTCCTGCATACTTCACAGATGCACAACGCAAGGCAACCAAGGATGCAGGCCGAATTGCAGGACTTGAAGTCCTCCGCATTATCAACGAGCCAACCGCAGCCGCATTAGCATATGGTGTTGATAAATCTGATGATCAAACAATCCTGGTTTACGACCTAGGTGGTGGAACATTCGATATATCTATTTTGGAAATTTATGAAGTCGATGGCCAACCCCAAATTGAGGTTAAGGCAACAAATGGAAATAATAAACTCGGAGGCGACGATTTTGATGAGAAGTTGATGAATTACTTGGTTGATGATTTCAAGAAAAATACTGGAATAGATCTCTCCAAAGATATGCAAGCCATGAGCCGTCTTCGTGAAGCTGCTGAAAAAGCCAAGATAGAACTTAGTGGAACAATGCAAAGTCAAGTCAACCTTCCCTTTATTACCATGAAGGATGGAAATCCAGAGCACTTGGATATTACAATAACTCGAGCAAAATTCGATGAACTAACAGCCGATTTAGTAAGGAAAACTATGACGCCAACAAAGAAGGCCATGAAAGATGCAGGCATCTCCAAAGGAGAAGTAGACAAGGTGATTCTAGTCGGTGGCTCAACTCGTATACCAGCTGTTCAAGAAGCTATTGAGAAGGAAGTCGGAAAGGCGCCATTCAAGGGAATCAATCCTGATGAAGCAGTTGCAGTTGGTGCAGCCCTTCAAGCAGGAATCATCGTTGGAGATCAGGACGTTTCAGACATCCTTCTGCTCGATGTAACTCCACTAACTTTGGGAATTGAGACACTTGGTGGGGTCATGACAACTATGATCGAGCGCAATACCACAATCCCAAGCCGCAGGTCAGAGACCTACTCGACTGCAGCAGATAACCAACCTGCTGTAGAAATCCATGTACTCCAAGGTGAGCGTGAATTTGCAAAAGACAACATTACACTTGGACAATTCCATTTGGTTGGAATCCCAGCAGCACCCCGTGGTATGCCTCAAATCGAGGTCACTTTCGATATCGATGCAAATGGAATCGTCAGCGTTAGTGCCAAAGATTTGGGGACAGGAAAAGAACAATCGATTAAGATTGAATCAGCAACTAGTCTGAGTGAAGATGAAATTCAAGAGAAAATAGCCGAGGCTGAAGCAAATGCTGAGGAAGACCAACTTCGCAAGGCCAAGATCGAACTTCGCAATATGGCAGACCAGATTGTTTACCAGACTCGCCGTACCCTAGACGAAAGTGGAGACAAATTGGAAGATGATGACACTGCTCCAGTAAAGGAGAAGTTAGAGGAATTGGAGAAACTAGTAATGGATGAAGAAGGCAAGCCATTCGACCTAGATGATATTGACGAGGCCTCAATTCAGGCCAAGGTTAAGGAAGTCGAAGAAGCAATGCATGCTATTTCTGCAAAACTCTACGAGGCAGCAGCTGCTGAAATGGCCACACAAGAAGCAGATAGTGGTGATTCTGAGGGCCAATCCTCTGATGATGGCGTAGTTGATGCAGACTTCGAAGTCGTCGAAGAAGATTGAGATTTTCAAACGTCAAGATTCAAGCATAAAGGTTGATTGGGTGAGGTTGTCAAGATGGCTACCTCAGATGATACCAGCATCCTCGAAGAGACAGAGAGGAGCAGCGGTCGAGCTGCACTTCGCAAGAATGTTCAGGCTGCAATGGCCTTGGCTGGGGCGGTACGTTCCACCCTTGGTCCAAAGGGTTTGGATAAACTGCTTCTCGATGGCGAGGGGAGGATTCAAGTCACCAATGATGGAGTAACTGTGTTGGAGGCTGCCAAAGTTCAGCATCCAACTGCTCGGATGTTGATATCCAGTAGCAGTACTCAAGACAGAGTTGCCCGAGATGGAACGACTAGTACAGTCCTGATAACTGCAGAGATGTTACAGAATGCGTGGGACCTAGTAAATCAAGGAGTTCACCCAACAGTAATTGCTGCGGGGTACAGGCTTGCTGAAAGCCAATCACAAATAATTCTTGAAGAGGTTTCTCGAAATCTCAAAAGTGAAAAAGAGATTTTACAGGCCACCCAAACCTGCCTAGCAGGTAAGGGCGAATCGTCTCTACAAGGCACACTTTCAGTATTAGCAGTCGAAGCAGCAGCAGCGATTGCAGAACAAGGTGAAGATGGAATCAAGGCAGATCCGACAAGAATCAAAGTCTTGGCTAATAAGGGTGGTCAATCAAGTGAAACTCATTTGGTAAATGGAATAGTTATTGCCAAGCGACCCGCTCATCCGGAGATGGAAGAGAGTCTTGAAGGTGGAAAGATCTTGGTCATCGATGGTGCTCTTGAAAGACAACAAATGGTTATGGATGCAAAACTTAAGATAACCACCTCAGGAATGCTCCAAGCATTCAGGGATAAGGAACAAGAATTACTTACAGAACAAGTAGGAAATGTTGTCACTTTGGGGGCAAAGATTCTTGTTGTTAAAGATGGAATCGACGACTATGCTCGTTCGATGTTGGAAGCCAAAGGGATAACCGCTTATCGAAGAGTGGAACGTAAGGACCTCGAACAAATTTGTATAACAACTGGTGCAACCATGGTCCATTCGGCAAATACTGCTAGTGCAAAGGACCTCGGCTCTTTCAACAGCAGTAGGCAGGAATTGTGGGGTGATACTTCACACTGGATATTAGAAGGTTCAACCAACAAAGGTCAGACTTTGATTACCAGAGGTAGTAGCGAAGAAATGTTAGAGGAAGTTGAACGTTGTTTTGCTGATGCATTAGGTGTTGCATGTCAATTGCACGAAGAAGCAAGACTACTTCCTGGCGGAGGTGCAACTCAAGTTGCCTTAGCACGCAGGCTGCGGAGATATGCGGAGACTATCCCAGGTCGTGAGCAATTGGCAGTAGAGGCGTTCGCTGATGCCTTGGAGGTTATTCCAAGAGCATTAGCAGAAAACGCTGGTTTGGATTCACTTGGCAATCTCTTGGAATTGACTGCAGCACAGAGTAATGGTGAGGACGATTGGCTTGGGCTTGACCTCCGCAACGGGACTATTTCTGACATGGACAAAGTCGGAATCAGGGAACCATTGCGAATAAGTCGCCAAGCAATCAAAGGTGCTACCGATTCTGCCGTCGCAGTATTGCGTATTGATGATATTCTATGGGCCAAGCAAGATGCACAAGTTCCAGATGAAGTCCAACAGAGGTTGGATGAACAATACGGTTGAAAACCCAAACCCTCATTGAAAGTTCATGAAATGGCCACGCTGTGGATATTCGAATCCTCATGGAATCCATACTTGTTAGAACTGTGCAGGTCAGATGGCGCAATCATTTGCATCTCGCCAAGTACTTCTTATGATACTGAATTCACAGCCCCCTATGCCTACCGGCGCGTGAGATGTATGTTGGATGGGTGTCGCAAGGGTATTGCCGGCTCAAGAGTTATACTCCAAATAATGTTAGAATGCAATATGGTAGAGGTGGAGTGCCCTTCATGCACTAAGACAGTAGACCTTGGCAGTGATTCAACAGGGACTTATGAGTGCCCATATTGCCATGAAGATTTCGAATATGATACCCCGTCCCCCAGACAAAACCATAGACAAATCCTCTCGGAAATTGAATCGGGAGATCTTACTCCTGACTTTGTGATTCATGAAAGTACGTTGATAATTCCTTGGTATGAGAGGATTATAGGGTTACTAGTATCGATTTTGTTCATTCCTATAATTGTAGGACTTTTTTGGATTAATAGCATCTTAAAAAATGGAATCACAACTCAAAGAAACCTCTATAAGACTGTATTTATTTCAGAGTTTGATTTAGTTTTGTCATATAAGATACTTAATGGTGAGACTGTAGATTTGAAATATTTTGTTATTGAAAATAATACAAAAATTGAGAGTAAATCCACCTATACAGATGGGGGGGTAGGTGTGAGTACACGCGTGACAATAATCACTCCAGGAGGTGGGGGCGGCCTTGCATTCGGTTGGGACACAAATGGAGCAGGAAATGATAGGTCATATTGGAAAGAATTTGCCCAATATAGGAATCTCCAATACATCAAGAATTAATAATCAAACAAAATACGAAGCACTAACAAAATGATTCGGATAAGTTGCAAGGGGTTATCCGAAACCCCTTTGCATTTTGTTTTATGATACAAAGGGGATTCAGTGGGCCTATACAGACGCTACGGTTGTGGCCGTATGTGCATTGAAGGGGACCCCTCGTATACACTTACCTTCGAGTCTACCCTCTGATTGAATGGATAGGCATAGGGGCTGTGAATTCAGTATCATAAGAAGTACTTGGCG
>JAAZXA010000051.1 GCA_014240385.1 Methanobacteriota archaeon
AAAGGTACCGTTGCCGATATTTGCAACTTCACAAAGAAGCCTTGCTGTATTGTATAGTGAATCATCAAAGCCATACCAACCGGCATCGGCAAGGAAAATATGCCCACTCATCTCAGCAGCAATGACGGTCTCAGGATGTTGCGCCAAGTGTGCCTTCATGAATGAGTGTCCGGTTCTTGCCATCACAGGAACGCCACCAAGAGCGATGATTGCATTCTCAACCGACATTGAGCATTTCACATCATAGACAACTGAACGTGCTTCTTCACTTTCTTCACTGCGCTTAGAAAGAATTGATTCTGCAATAAAGGGGATTAAGCGGTCTGGATGGATGAAGCGACCTGTCTCATCAACAACTCCAATTCTATCTCCATCGCCATCAATGCCTATTCCAAGTTCTGCGCCGACTTCGAGTACTTTTGCTGCAAGGTCAACCATATTGGCTGGACGTGTAGGGTCTGCAGGATGATTAGGTTCCGTAGCATCCCAATTTGTGTACAGAGTGGTTGCTTCTACTCCAAGTCTTGAAAGCAATTTTTCCATGAATGGACCTGCTACTGCATTGCCACAATCGACTACTACTTTGACTGGGCGAGATGGTTTTCCAGCGGATTCCAAAATGTTAGATATCCAGTTTTCTTCATGAGGAGTCTCGACAATTGAACCTTCACCACTATTGAATTCACCAGCAAGAAATACTTCCTTCAATTCTTGAATTCCTTCTCCTGCCAAGGGCAGGTTGCCTCTACAGATTTTGAAGCCATTATGAGTGGGCATCGGTAAATGGCTAGCAGTGACCATGCAACCCCCACCAACAGGTAGATTCCACACTGAATGATAAAGGCCACCTGTAGGGAGGATCCCCAAATCGAATACCTTCACTCCTGATTCGCTTAATCCCTTCATTAAGGCAGCCGCATATCCTGGCGAGGTATCACGAATATCGCGTGCAACTGCAAATGCCTCCAAGTCAAGATAGGTTGCAAGAGCACGCCCAAGGCGTTCTGCAAACTCTTCACTCAAGTCTGTCCCTGAAAGGCCACGGATGTCATAAGCCTTGAAACAATGAAGCGGCCAATCACTCGTCATATTCTGCGCCACACGTCATTCTGTTTCAAGGACACCGGCAAGTGGCTTTCACTTCCTATCTATTACTCATACAAAACTGTACCAAGCTTTGTGGATATCAGTATAGTTCAGACCCTCCTGAATAATGCCCTTTCCCTCTTTATTTTTTACAAAACCGCTTTTCAATTAAAAATGATAAAGTCAAACCCCGGTATTGTAGAGGGGGGTAATGACTAAACAGTAAAGCACAGTCTCATAACCAATGTCTCTTCTAAAATCAGACAAATCAATGTTTATAGCCGGTCTAATGTTCTTAGTACTAAACCTCGCAGTTTTTGCTCCGCTATCGACCAGTGGAGTACAAGATGCAGTAGATGAGAAATTTTCTACCTATACAAAGGATGTAGCATGTGCAAACGACGACTGTACAAAAGCCAATGATGATTGGGCAATCTCAACCACTCAGCGTGACTATTCGGCTTGGAGTATAACCAATGTCGATGATATAATGGCAAACGGCACAGAACCAGTTTACGAGGAGGTTGGCCCGTTCACTTATGATATTACATCAACAAGAACAATTACTGGACACAATGCAACAGCTGGTACTCTAACCTATGATCAAGTCAAGTCATTCGAATGCGCTGCTGAAAGTGCAATGCCTTGCGACACCACCATGGTCACTCAACTAAATATTGGTTTCCAGCCACAGGTAATCGGTGCAACAGGAATGGCAATTAACGGAATTATGGACTTAACTAAAGTAGCATTCTCAGCCGGTATGATGGGCAATGATTTGGAAAACATGCAAGCAGGTACTGCAACAGCTACAACCATTTCAGCACAAATGGCAGGAGCATCAGCAACCTTGCAAGATACACCATACAATCTTTCTGCTGAAACAGCAGACGCAATGGCCCCATCGACTGTAGCCAATGGATGGTTTGATGCATTTGATGCTTATTTCGCTGAAAATAATATGTCAGGTGCTAATAATATGTCAGGTATGGGTGAAACAATCACTTATTCACTGGCTATGGGCGGGCAATTAGCAAGTTTCACAGATATGTCGGTAGCTATGAACTCAGCAATGATGCCAACTGGTGTTGATTCCGCAGTTTCTGCAGCATTGACCGGAGGACTTGGCGTATTACTATTGGCAGGACATTGTTCCGCATATGCTACTGCTGATTACGCAGGAATCATGGCAGATGCAGCCAATGAATTCGCCAATGTAGGTACTATGCAACGGGCAACAATTTGGGGATATATGGCGATGGCAGATGCTACAACTCTAGACTACAACACCACAATCGCAAGAGATCATGCGGTTTGCTTCGGTGTTGGTGGAACTTTCCTAAGCAATGGTGGTGGCGATGCTACATGGTATGCTGACACAACAGGAAATTCAGTAGATGCTTCAGCAAGGTTTGCTAATATGGGAATTACTATTGACAATCTGGTTGCAATGAACTTACTATTCGCAGGACATGGCACAGATAATCCAACAGGTCTTCTTGCACATAATGCAGATAAAACCGCATTCGGACTTGCAACTTTCATGCAAATGGATGCAGATTCAGCAAAGGCCGCATTTGGTCTTGATGATGCTCAACATGAGGCTATTGCAATGTGGGCAGGTGCTTGGTTAACCGATGTTAGCAGTTTACCTATGGTTCTCAAAGGTGGCTCCGGTGATATGACTGCATCATTATTCGTCAATACCACCTTTGGTGGAGCAGACCCAATCAATGGTGGTTACCTAGCCAACAGCCTAAACCTCGGCGGTTTATGGGGGTCTGTCGGTGCATCAATCGGTGCACCAGCAGTTGATTTAACCGCTGAACAATCCGGTAATCTTCTTTATGGACCTCTTGGATTAACAACTTCAGCAGGTGCAGCAATATTCCTATTCGGAGAATTGTCTGGAAAAACACCTCCAATAAATTTCGCCACAAACGAAGCAGGCGAGCAAATGACTTGGAACGCTTCAACAATTGCAACTTTATACGGAATTGATGTAAATGCTGCAAGTGCAGTCCGCGCTTTGATGATGGGCCCAATATACGGGGAAACAACCGATTCATTCGTACCAGGATATCTAATGAGTAGATTCGCTACAACACCGTATTTGACCCAGCCAGTGAGTTCTTGGTTGTTCGGATGGCACGACCCAGTAAGTGCATTCCTTGCATCTGGCAATCCAATGGATATGACAGTGGGATGGGCATCTCTTGAAACCAATGAAACATATTATGGTTCAAACGGAGTCCTTAATGGCAACGGAACATCTTACACAATTTGTACAGGGGAATCTTCCACTTGTGATAAAGGAGAATCTATCTTGGAAGATGGTTCAAATGAATTACCATGGCATAATACAAGAATGGCAACAGCAACTTATGGATTGATCGGAGTTGAATACTTAGACGGTGCAACCGGTGGATTCCTAACCGGAGATGGCGACAAAGTCGACATATCAGGATATGCGGTTGTAGGAGTCACCTGCGACGAAACAGGAACAGTTGAAGAAATCCCAGTTGATATTTGCACTGCATCAGTTGATGCAACAACACGCTCAATCCAAGCAAAGAACCTCAAAACTTTCACCTTGCTGGATGCAACGCCAAGTGCTCTACCAATTTTCTTAGGCAGTGATATCATATTGAAGAGTGAGAAATTATCTGGTTTGATCATCGCAGGAGAATCAACTACGACATTTTACCTTGACACTCGTCAAAATACCAATATGACCACAGCACCTCTAATGTCTGATTTGACTAAGGTCTTCCAGATTAAGTCTTCATCAATGATAGGTGAAGATGATGCTGAAACAATGGAGAGTTCAATTGTTACCAATCAAGAAACATTCTCCTATTGGACTAACTTTGACCACCCAGTAGATTATCTGACATTATTGTTCTATCTTGGAGCGGTTCTGTGTGTCGGTAATGGTCTTCGATTAATGATGGGCGCTGAGGATGAATCCGAAGAAGAAACACTAGTTGAAAAGCATGATGAAGAGGCTGTTGAAATTACTCAACCTACTGATGAATAATTTAGTGGTTTCACTCCTGTGATACCTACACACTAGAAATCATCGGCTGGTAATTATTTTCTCAACCAAGCAGTTACGAACAATCCAATACTCAAGAAAACAAACCACTCAAGAAGTAAGTTTTGCCAAACTTACACTGCTGTTATTGCAGTAAAAGTTGGTACAGTATAGAGAAGTAACTTTGGCCAAGTCAGCAAGCCCTTTGGAACTTCATCGATATAAGGAGAGCCTGGCATATTCACTCACAACAATTTGTATCAACGGCCTGAACTACAATCTCTACTTTTGCAGCAGCAGGCAATGCTGCGGCCTCAAAGGCAGCTCTTGCTGGAGCGATTGCAACACCTTCTAGCCACGTAGCATAGACATCGTTCATGGCTGCGAAATCATTTATATCATCGAGAAGAACTTGAACAAAGCAAGCATCATCCTTGCTCAAACCGGCTGCAGTTAACAGAGCATCGACCTTGTCGAGGCTGGCTTTTGTTTGTGATGTAATGTCATCACCTGCCTCAGGAGCAATTTGGCCAGATAACCACAAAATCCCATTTGATTTCACCGCTGGACTATATGGCCCATAGACCGTTGCGCCTTCAACTTCGACTCTCTCCTTGCCCGCCATGACACTGCGAAGCAAGGTTGCTGTTTAATGTCCGGCCTTTTGTCGGCAATGTGTGAAAGTACCAACATGCTGGGTTCTCGACCATCCCGCCCATGTTCAAATCCTTGCAGGATTCATCCGTGGAGGTAGTACTTCAGACATCATCATCGCTTGTGAACGACAAGAAGTGGCCCAACTTTTGGACGCCTCCGAGGGAATCCTGCCTCGTCGAAGAATAATTTGGGTGCCAAGGCCAGTTGGTCTAGCAAAAGAAATCAAGGCGGGCAAGAGATTGTTGAAAGTAGTCAAGGAATTGAAAGGGTGCAAAATTCAACGTATAGTTGTCATTGGCGCAGCAGTGGAGTTATGGGCAGCAAAGAAAGTAGGCATATCTGAGCGATGGTACATTAGTGATACTGAAGTCAACCACCTTGCACATTCTTTGGCTCTAAGCCATGCAACACAGGCGCTCTTACCTGAGCATTGGGATCAAGATTTAGACAACCAATTTCTTTCAAAATTCAAAGGAAAAGTTAGCAGATATGATGGCCTACACGGACATATCCATCTCCAGCCAGGGCTCCGTCCCACTCAAGTATCAAACCCACCACGAATTTTGCTCAGGCGCCTACAAGGTGGGGGGATTCATGATGATGAAGAAATCTTAGCATTCCCTGAATCTCTATTGGAAGGAATTGAGGTGATAACTGCAGATGAAAATGAAGTAGAATCACCTTGGAATTTACCGGCTTCATTGAAATCATATGATGGAGTTATCACCCAAAGTGTAACCCTTGCAAGCGAAGCGGCCATCCAAGGGGTGCCGACATTGTTGCTGACTAAAGCAAAACGCGGATTCTTGAATGAATTACAAAAAATGGGCCTACCAATACATATCGAAAATGGTGAAACTATTGAGAGATCACATCTCGAATGGTTGACAGGTCTACATTTAACAGATACTATTGACTCAAAGAAATGGCCAAAAACTCGTCAACAATGGTCAAAAATATTTGGTGATTATTTTCAACTTTGAAGAGCCTAAATCAGGTTAACATGCTAACAACTTCATGGTGGTCAAAGGCCCATCGTTCTGCAGGGAACCCAAGACATTCATCGAGGTCAAACCAAGCAGCATCTGCAGCATCATCTCCGGCAATAGGTTCAGCATTTGCACTGACTAAGTAGACGATTGTCACCACATGTTTGCGAGGGTCTCTAGCAGGGTCGCCTCGTACACATAGAACTTCAACGACCTCGCCAACAATGCCACATTCTTCCTTCAATTCACGAATAGCAGCATCTTCAGGGTTCTCATTATAATCAACAAAACCACCAGGCAGCGCCAATTTTCCTTTTGATGGCTCCATTCCTCTTGTTATCAGTAATACCTGTAATTTCTCATCTACTACTCTTGTGCAAGCAGAATCTGCAGCCAATGAAGGGTTGCGATAACCATCGGCAGCAGGATTTGGTAGAGGCCGACCAAACTCATCCATGACTACTCACCAAACCTGCGGCGTCTTAGTTGGTAATCATTAACAGCCTTGAGGAAATCACGGCGTGAAAATGAAGGCCAGAATACATCACTGAAATATAATTCAGAATAGGCACTTTGCCAAAGCAAGAAATTTGAAATTCTTTCTTCACCACTAGTTCTAATCACCAAGTCGGGGTCTGGCATATGACTCGTCCACAAGCGCTTACTGACCGCGGTTTCATCAATATCTTCTAGCGCGAGATTTCCATCTGCATGGTCCTTTGCTAATTGGCGAATGGCTCGAACAATTTCCTCTCTACCTCCATATGCGAGGCAGACTGTGAAGGTAAAGTCATCATAATTTTCAGTGACTTTTTCGGCATTTTCAATAGCATCGATGACTCTTTTTGGAAGTAATTCACGGTGCCCAATAATCTGGACTTTAACCCCGTTTTCATGAATTTTAGAATCTTCGGCTATTTCGTTAAGTCCTTCAACATACAAGTCGTATAGACCCTTTAATTCTTTTTTTGTTCTACTTGAAAGGTTCTCAGTAGACAATGCATAGACCGTCATATATTCGATTCCAAGTTCTAAAACCCAGTCCATGACATTCTTCAAAACTTGTTTTCCTTTGCGGTGGCCAGTTTGAGTATTCATCGCCTTGCTCCAAGCGAAGCGTCGATTACCGTCCATAATGAAGGCGATGTGTTGGGGTAGAGTTAGTTTGCGAACATCCTCTTCAAGGCGGGCTTCAATACGTGCCCCGAGGACTTCACCAACCTTCTCACTCAGGCCCATTTAGGTTGCACCGGGTCTGCTGGAGGTGGGATGCCCACTTGAGGGCATCCCCCCAAACCACACCAAAATAAACTCATTTAATTGAGTTTAGAAAATCCTTCAAAAAAAGTGCAGAGAAGGCAGGTTGCTGATCATTTAATTCATTAATCTTCTTTTGCATTTTTGTACTTTTCCAATTCATCCAACAAACACCATCAATAATGGCACAACGCCTAACTTCAACATTTCTTTTTAACTTGAAGTTGGAAGAAGTAAGGAATGTAATTGCATCATTGAATTGATTGTTTTGAGTGCCACCAAAGTCAGTCAAGAATTTAGCCTCGCCTAGTACGTAAATTGGCTTATTATTTATTAAAAGACGAATCAATAAATCGATTCCTTTTGCTTCTTCCCCCTCGCCTCTTGGGAGTTTGTCATAAATATGCTTTAATGCAAATAAAGTCATAGCTTTATCTCCTCCATCGAATACTATACACTTTTCTTTACTGTTTAGAAATTCATTTGAATCTTTAGTATGCGGATACTCATTCATTAACCATGTACTGAATTTGCTGCCCATTTGCCTTGAAGGTTCAATTGGAACTAAACATTTATCCCTTGCCTTTTCAAAGCCTAATGACCTAACACGTTTACAAATCCGAGCAATCGTTTTAGAATTATTTTTTATCACCATTTCCAGTTTCTCCTTTCCTGCTTTTGAAAATGCAGCAACATAAGAATCATTTATTGGAAACTTCGGTAATGAGATCAAGAACCTGAAAAACTCTTCATCAGAGCCACTTTCAAACAAAGTTTTCATCTTTTTTTCGTCTTCCTCCTCCATCACTCTTGGAAGGTTTTCACTAATACTGTAAATCCCATGCAATTTATTTAAATATTCATCACCACTAAAAAGTTTCAAACTTTTTTGTGTTAATTATGGGTAGTCATGTAAATGAGAACAAGGACTTTTTTGTTTTAATTGTATTGTTGTAGGCGCGATTAAAAATTTTTCTCGCCAATTTGTAGTCAAGCCTTCTTCTTCTTTTACCATCTTTGGTATTACCCATGAAAGCAGTCAGAAAAACGTCCTTGGTCTTGCCGCGATAATCATCGATAATACGATTGGCTCCTGCAATAGTTTCATCCAAAACCTCCCCCTCAAGTTCAATTCCGATATAGGTCAAATGCCTGCTACTGACTTTAATATTAGATCTATCATAACCTAATTCTTCACCCCGGCAAAACTTGATTCGCATCGAACCATCTTCACGAGTTCCATCAACTGCTCTAAAACCAAGAGTTCCATTTTTGTCATTGAATTTCATCGGCGTTAATTTATTTGGACCACGACTGAATTCATCATGTTCTTTTTTCATTTCTGAGTACGACCCTAATAATTCATCATTCTTCCAGACTTGTTGTTTAGGATTGGACTTTGAAAAAACCATCACGCAGACCGGATGTTCAGTATCATCGAAAGGATTTTCTTCAAGAATCGTAATCGAGTGAAGTTTGTCTTTCCACTTTGGAAGGTCATCAAGGTCTTGGATTCCGGATTCAGGAACAATCCAAACCGATTCTGAATATGTCTGTAGTACTTTGTCAATTGCAAACTTGAAAAGGTCATCAAGTACCCCTAATTGTCCAATATCAATTCCAGGAATGGCTCCTGGTTCAAAATATGAGACCATTTTTGATTTCATCCGTTTTGCAGAGTTCTTTGCTAAGTAAGGAGGATTAGTTAATACAAATGCATTTCCATATCTTTTTACAGATTTTATCGAATCATTTTTTTTCCAGCCATTTTTCTGACATATCTCTTTGTCAATATCTAGTCCGATTTTTTTAAACCCCAACTCCTCTGCAACTGAAAGCAAGTGGCCATCTCCAGCAAATGGGTCAACGCAATGAGTGTATGAATTTGCAAGAGATTGAATGTGTTCTTTGATATGCGGCCTTAACCAAATGGACTGTTTGGTGAAGTATTGGCCGAGTTCACGTTTACTCTCGGCTGCCATGCAATACCTGTGTCGGCGTCCCTACTTGAGGCATGCGATGAGTTGACATTGAAGTAGCATTTCGAGGGGTTGAGAATGATGAGTGAGAAGGAGGTCAGGTCGGCTGAGTGGTTCCCTATGGGAATCGCAACAGAAGTCACATCCTTGGATGATGCACCGAATGGTTTCAGCGCTTGGAGAATTTCTACTTCTTGGGGTTCCTTTGATGCCCTCCACCTTGAAGATTCAGAGACCGCATTAAAAGGGGAAATATGGGGTAAATTACCAGAAAAACGGCGAATTATCCATTTGCCATTTAATTCAAAGATAGAGAACTCACAGCAACTTCCCCAAGAGAAGCCTTGTGGTGGAATCAAATATCAAGATAGAGATTTACTATTGTTTTTTGAAGGAGAATCAAGAGGGAATTCACTCCTTTCTGGTTTTCAAGAATCACCAATTGAAACTGCTTCAGCATTAGGTACATTCTTGGGGAAATCCGCAGCATTGATGATGCAGAAAGTTTCAATGAATAATGATCAGGAAAATTGGAATGCCCGTTTGAAGGTCATTGAAGACCGCTTGAAAACCGAGACTTTGTGGCGCGCTTCACACGCTCCTGAAACCCGAGGCACGATTACATATCGACATTTGAGGCCTGAACATATTCGTATTGAAAATGGAGAACTCATCTTTGAAGGAGTTTGGGGAGGGATAGAATCTGTCATTTTGGAGATGGCAGAGTATCGCCCTGCGATATCTGACATCGGGGCAGCAATTGCCTTATTGTACGAACATTGTATAGATTCATTTGATGATGCATTACATGCTTTACTTACATCATGGCGTAGTCATGCACCTACTTCATTGCACAATAAAAGAGCGGTTGATGCTCACCGTGGTGGCTTACATATTTGGGTGTACGAAGCCATGTTAAATCGAATGATGATGGCAAGGGTGATGGGTGATGAAGAGCCGCTCTTTGTCAGGCAATATCTTGGCGAAGTTTCACACCTCCAAGCAGGTATGTTTCGTGCACGTAGTTGGTCGGCTCTTTCCCTGCTTTGCTATGCAAGCGGCGGCATTGTTTTGGGTGCTTATTTATGGGACTATCTTAGTCCTAGCAATCTGCTATTATTTCCTGCTTTTTTGCTTGGCGGTTGGTGGTTTAAACGGATGTATAGAAATCAAGCACCTACTTATTGGTAACAGCACCGGCGCGACGCCTTCAAATGCGAAACGGAGGTCGAGGGCACGTTCACCATGTCACAACATTCCGTTCCGATGCGACAGAACAATGCAAGAGCCATGCTGGTAATGCTGTTTTTGGTACCATTAATGATGTCAGGTGGTATAGCAGTAGCAGCAACAAATGCAACCGTAGAAAGCGCGCAAGCAGAGCCTAGTCTGCTTGTTCCGACTGATATTTGGTCAGATGATTATGCCAATGAGATATACCCTTGGGCCGAGTCTGATGATGCTGCCCTTCAATTCAAAGCCTACCACGATTATGACTCAATGCGAGCAAGAATGCAGTACCTCGCTTCTAGAAACCCTAGTTTCATTGAATTCCATGAAGGATTGAATGGTGGGGAGAATGCTCGTGGAGAGCAAACTGACAGTAATTCCTACATGGGTTGGTATTACAACAATCCAAGCCCATGGGTCAAAATAACTGGCAATGTGGAAGGTGGAGAATGGAATGCATTCAATGACGACCGTGGAAATTACGAAGATCGACCAGACATAATGTTGGTTGGAAACCACCACGCTCGAGAATGGATGTCCTACGAAGTCCCAATGTTTTTCCTTGAAACAATCGCTTATTATTACGGCGCAGTAGCAGTCGACAATGACGGCGATGGCCGTTCAGATGAAGACCCATGGGGAGATAGCGACGGGGATGGACAACTCGATGATGACGGTGATTGTCTTTCTTTGAATACATCATATCAGGACAGCAACGGCGACGGCCAAAACTGTGGCCCGGGAGACCTTGGAGTTGACGAAGATTTCTCAGAAGTTTGGATTACAGATTTGATTAATAGTCGTGAAATTTACTTGATACCAATGTTGAATGTCGATGGCAACATCTACGACCGCGAGGTGTATAGTGGCGAGAATGCTTGGGAAGATAGCCCACGTAGCGGCTGGAGAAAGAACCTCAGAGACAACACCGTTACCGGCGTTACTCCAATTCCAGACCTGGATGAAGATGTTGACCCGAGTTGTGATGGTGTCGACCTCAACAGAAATTACCAATTTGAATGGGGAGCGCCATTAGGGGCTACTGGACCACTTATTCCTGGAATGTGTTATGCGGGGCCTGCTGGTGCTAACAATGATGTTTACAATGGACCGGTTGATACCGTTGACCAAGATGGAGATTTCAAATTGAATGAAGATCACGTGGATGGAAAGGACGACGATGCTGATGGATTACTAGATGAGGATTGGCTGGGTGGAAACTCTGAACCAGAGACAAAATTCATTCAAGATTTGACAGAAATGAATGATGATAACCAAGATGGGGCATCAGAATTCGCCGCAACTTTGACTTGGCACTCTTTTTCAGAATTGGTTCTATACCCATGGGGGCATTGTACTAACTGCCAATCACCAGACCATGAACAATTGATTTACCATGGAAATGTAATGGCTGAAATGACTGGATATGAGAATATGCAATCTTCAGACCTTTACCCAACAAGTGGCGATTTCTGTGATTGGCATTATGGTGTTCACAACTCCTATTGCTATACCATTGAGATTGGAAACAACTTCCACGAGCACCCTGATGATATCGACCATATTGCTTCGCTTAACGTTGGAGCAGCATTTTACATGCTAGAAATCGCTGATAACCCAAGAGAAAGGGCAGATTTGGAAATTGCCGGTATGCCACAGAAACAGCACATAATGATTCCAGATAACGTAACAATCCCAGAATCTGGTGCCATCCCAATCGACGTTTGCATCGACCGTTATTTCCCTTGGTCAAACCGAAGCGAAGTAAGTAATGTGATTTACAGAACAGTTACTCCTAATCGTCAGCAGACTGAGTATGGGCCTCGTGAGTGGAGTACAGAATCATGGCAAAGTATTGGTTTGGATACAACTGGGGAAATCTGTAAATTGCTAGACGGAAGTAATGGAACAACTCTCCGAGCCGAGGTTCCGGTGGATGATTACTTAACTGGGCAATTACATTACAAGTCAACGCTTGGCACACTTTCAGGCGCTTTCCCATACACCTATCCTGCCGATAGCAAATATCACGTACTGGAATTCCCGTATAGAGCACCATTCGGCTCTTTTAGTTCAAGTATTATGCTCTTCTTAGTTGTCGTAGCAGCGGTATGGGGGGGGCTTGGTTTAGCTTTACGATTAATGATGAAGATCCCAGAGGATCAAGCTCCAGAGGAAATAGGATCTTGAGGTGAATAAGATGTCTCAATCAGATAAATTTAGTGGCCGTGTCGGCTTAATTTTCGCATCTATTGGTGCAGCAATTGGAACCGGAAATATCTGGAGATTCCCTCGCATGGTAGGGGCAAATGGAGGCGGAACATTCCTAATTCCGTGGTTAATTTTCCTCTTTGCATGGTCGATTCCACTGGTAATTGCCGAATTCGCTCTTGGTAAGCGCAGCCGTACTGGAACTATTGGAACATTCCGAATATTTGCTGGTAAGAAATTCGCTTGGATGGGATTGTGGACAGCATGGATTTCTACTGCTATCGGATTTTACTATGCAATCGTTGCAGGTTGGTGTATGAACTATTTCCGCCTTGGTTTCACTGGTGGATTAACCGATGTTGATACTGCTGAAGTATGGAATGGATTCTTACAATCTGGAACAGAAGTCATATTTTTCCAATTCTTGGTCATTGCCATCACTATGCTGGCAATATGGAAAGGTGCAAAAGCAATCGAGAAAGTTAACGTCATAATGATGATAAGTCTCTTTTGCTTACTATTCTTAGCACTTGCACTGTCGCTTTGGATGGATCTTCAAGATGGTAGCCTTGATGGATTCCTTTTCATGTTCACAGTGGACCCTGCAAAATTGAGCGACCCTGAAATTTGGATAAATGGATTATCTCAATCAGCATGGTCGTGCTCTGCAGGGATGGGAATGGCCATCACTTATGCGGTCTACATGCGTAAGGATGAGGATACCGTTCTCAATGCATTCACCATGGGATTGGCGAACAATAGCATCTCTATTATCGCTGGATTAACTGTTCTCTCAGCAATCTTCGCTGTCGAGGCTGATCCAATAGCAACAGTTTCTCAAGGTTCCTCAGCAATCACCTTCCTCGCTCTTCCATCAGTATTCGCACAAGCCCCAGGAGGAGCGGTTGGTGCTTGGTTCATGATGTGGGTGTTCTTCTTAGCCCTGACATTCGCGGCATTGACGAGTATGATTTCCACGGTTGAGTTATGTGTGCGAAACTTCGTTGACCACGGTTATGAACGCAATCGTGCAGTTGCAATAACCAGCGTAATGATTTTCATTCTTGGAATCCCAAGCGCTGTTTTATGGATTAAATTCGATGCAGATGGAATTGCGTTCCCACAATTTTTGGAAGTCCAAGACCACATTTGGGGCTATGGATTAATGTTCAGTGGACTTTTCATTGCCTTTTCAATCTGGAAATATGGCTATATGCGCTGGCGTTCATTGGTTGAATCGGGTGAAGGGGAGCCTGGCTTTTCGGGTTATTTGAGACAAGGAGTTTCGGCTTTCCGTGATGACTTCATCAATACCGGAGACAATGATATGTGGGTAGGTCGTTGGTGGGATGTCGTGATGTACATCTTCTTCCCTGTGCTGTTCACTGTCTTGATGGGTTCCTACTTCTTTGATATGGCGGCTAATGTTGATGACCCTTGGAATCCAGCAAATCCACATGGAATATCAATCATCTTGCTCTTTTGGGTAATTGTTGCAACGTTATTCCTCGCCGTCAACAAATACTTGATTGCAAGGCCACTTTATCGAAATATTCCAGAAAATGCAGATTGTGATATCTCTACCTTACCTGGTGGAGATGATGAACTAATTGTGGAAGTTGGCGAAGTTGCCCCTGGATGGGAGCACCTGACTAGCAGCGATGTTCTAGAGGCAGAAGCAATTTGATGAGGCCGGTAGATGTTATTCATCGTCAAAGTATTACTTTGGGCTTTGGTTGGCTCGATACTCTTGATTCCTCTAGTTAGATGGTTTTGGAAACTCTGGGACGCGCCTAGTAAAGAATCTAGAGAACTTGTTGCCGAATTAGAGGCCGAAAAGCAGGAAAAAGAAGTTTGGCAAGAAGTGGAGCAATATGAAGCCGCAGTTCAAAAAGTTCAGGAAAAATGGACTAAGAGCGAGGTCACTGCTCCGATGGAAGAGGAAGAGAAATCCGCTGCAATTGAAGCGTTGCTTGGAAGCGAAGATGCAACCAAAGCAATAGAAACACATGCAGGCCCTAGCGCCGCTCCAGACCCATTAGCTGCTGCTGCTGCAAAGCAAGGAACCAAAGTTATTGAATCGCAGGTTAGCGAGGCTGAAAAATTATTCAGAGAAGAAGGAGATTTACCCCCTGAGGATATCGGAAAAGGCGCAATTTGGGTGGAAAGGCGGAAGACGGGCCCGGATGATTGGAGCGACGTAGACTGGTGATAAACCAACACCACCAGCGATTATTAGACGGTAGCATTGATGGCAGAAGAGCAGACCAGCCGACCTCATGGAGCGACCAAGAGGTACCCGCGACTTCGGCGTTGCCGAGATGTCAAGGCGTCTTTGTCTTGAATCGATCCTTGAAAAAAAGGCTAGAGAAAGTGGCTACAATAGAGTTGCAACTCCTACCTTTGAATCTCTTGAATTATTCACTGCAAAAAGTGGACCAGGAGTAGTGGGACAACTCTATGCCTTTGAGGATAAAGGTGGAAGGAAACTAACTTTGAGGCCAGAATTAACCGCTCCTGTAATGCGGGCAGTTGCTAATGAATTCCGTCAAGATGCAAAACCTCTGAGATTATCCTACTTCGGCTCTTGTTTTCGTTATGAAGAATTCAAAACTGGGAGATACCGAGAGTTTTGGCAATATGGAGCAGAACTTATCGGCGCCAGTGGACCAATTGGTGAAGCCGAAATGCTCTCCCTTGCGGTATCGATGTTAAGCGCCAGCGGCTTGAAGGAATGGGAGTTCAAAGTCGGAAATGTGGGCATATTACGCTCCCTACTAACTAGCCTCAATATTTCATCAGAGATTCCTGATGGAGGAAAAGAGGCACCAATGGCAACTGTCATGAGGCTACTAGACAAAGGCGACTGGGAAGGGCTTTCAGAAATTTTTTCTCAAGACGACTTATTCTTACTGAAATCTTTAGCAGAACTAGAAGGTGGAATAGAGGTTATCGGAGAAGCAAGAAATCTCCTAAGCAGTGTTGAAGGAATGGACACTTCACCCCTAGAAGATTTGGAGATAACATTGAATGCACTTGGAGCATTAGCACCTGCACCTCCTAAACTCAGCGTTGACCTGACTGTTGCAAGAGGTTTAGATTACTATACAGGAATAGTATTCGAAGCCTATGTAGCAGAACTAGGGGGAGAAGGGCAAGTTCTAGGAGGGGGGACATACCGCTTACTGCACCTCTTTGGACTTGAGGAATTAGACCCCTGTTGTGGCTTTGGATTAGGCTTTGACCGAGTTTTATTGGCATTAGAAAAACAAGCAGCTAAAGATGGACGAGAAGAGGTTGTACCAGGGCAAAGTAGCGGCCCTGCATCTGTTGTCATTATTCCATTCAAGGTAGACCCTTCAGAGGTATTACAACTGGTTGGAGAACTTCGAGCAAAAGGAATTCATGCCATTCTAGAATTGAGAAGCCGCAAAATGGGGAAATCTATCCAATGGGCAGATAATATCGGTGCAAGACATGTAATAATCATCGGACCTAAAGATCTTGAAGCAGGAACATGTGTTGTCAAAAGATTAGCCGACGGTGAACAAGTTGAAGCAGCATTGGATGCTGTATCTGAAGGCTTGGAAAGATTGGGCTAATCATTCCTGTTTGCGCTTTACTGCAACTGCACCAGCAGCAACAGCCGCCATTGCCAAGATAGTAGTGAACCCAGGGGTCTCCTCATCTGCCTTGACTCCACCTTCCGCTATGTCGAACCCCTCTTCCCATGATACTGGGAGAATTGGCCAGTCGACAGTAGAATTGTTTTCTAGGTATAAGCGGAATAATGCTTTTTCCCAATTATCTGGCTGAAAGAATGACCCCTCCTCGAAATCGCCAGCAATGACCATTTCAAAACGAATTTGAGGACTATCTGAGCCTCCATCAAATTCAAGGAACTCTTCGTTAACTGGAATATTTAATTGAATGTTATTGGCACCATCACGAGTACTTGTCATCTCTTCACGATAGAATTCTTCTGTCCCTCTGTATAAAGAGATATTAAAGTTTTGACACTTACCGTTGTTATTCCCTGCACAACCCTCTACCCCATTTTCCCAATGGCCGGTTAACTCCAGTTTGATATTTCCACCAAAGGCGCCCGCTGAATCGAGCAGGAAAGAAGCCGTCAACTTAGGGTCCATATCACACCATAGGTCGATTTCTAGTAGCCCTCTTTCAATGCTATCTTCCCACCAAGGCTCATCTTCCATAGCACCCATTCCCTCTGAATCATTTGCACCGAAGTGATTCCAACATTCTGAGCCATCCGAATAGAGTCTCATTGTTTGATTACCATCGCCACCACGAGGTTGACGTTCTTCATCAGTTGAGTCTTGCATCATTGTAGAAGGTTCTGCTGTTGCTGGAATCATTACCAGCATAATCAGCACCAAGGACATAGCTATTGCTCTGCGCATGTAAAGAGCCGGCCGGCCCTGTGCTTTGACTATTTTGATTCTAAAACTTAGAAAAACCCTTATTCAAACTCTTGGAAATGCGCATTCCCTGCTGGTTTGCGCTTTTGGCGGGTTAACTTTAGAGCCTCGCCAAGAGCATCGGGAGCCAACTTCGGATCACGCAAATTCTTACCGCCAACACCAGTAATTATCGCCATTACTTTGATGGTATCACCAAAGCCAGGGTCTTGTCTTGCACCCCAAATAACATGCGCTTCTTCACTAACTTTACAAGTCAATAAATCAACTACTTGACTTGCTGCTTCCAAAGTCATGTAAGGGCCACCAGTGACGTGAATCAATACACCAGTTGCACCAGAAATATCGATATCGAGAAGTGGGTGATTTAGTGCCTCATGAACTACTTCCTCAGCACCGCGGTCACTCTCACCATAGAGCATCATCGTAACTCCTCCATTACCCATAATGGTACGAACATCAGCAAAGTCAAGATTAATCAAACTAGGCAATGTGATTGTCTCAACAATTCCCTTTACAATTTCAGCGACCAATTGGTCCATGATTGAAAAGGCCTCATCGAGAGGTAGATTTGGAACATAATGCAATAGCCGATTATTATCCAAGACTAGAACAGCATCTGCAGTTCGGCGCAGCGCCTCCAGCCCTTCAAGAGCCCGATTCATACGTTGCTTGCGCTCGACATGGAATGGAGTTGTTACGATTCCAACCACGAGTGCTCCAGCAGCCTTTGCTTCTTCAGCAACAATTGGGCAGATTCCGGTTCCAGAACCTCCTCCCATTCCACTGGCGATAAACACAAGGTCGGCACCAGTTACAATTCGCTTGATCATATCGCGACCAGCCTCAGCGCAACGGCGACCAGTGGATGGATCACCTCCAGCCCCAAGGCCACGAGTGATATGCTTGCCAACCAACAATTTTTGCAGAGCACGAGTATGATCTAAATGCTGCTTGTCAGTATTGATAGCAACAGTGACTGCACCTTCAACTCCTAAGTGGGTGATACGGTTCAGGGTATTATTTCCGCTACCTCCACAACCAACGATAAGGATACGAGGGTCAGGCACGTCAAAATTGCTTAATTGGGCATCTAGCAGCGATGTTGAGCCACCTGGGCCCGATTCTGCATCCTTACGTAACTCGTTTACAAGTTCGTTGAAGGCTTCTCCGTTACTACTCATCGGAATCTGCCCTCGTTGTTGCGTCCCACCGCTTACCATTTCACATCCCCAAGAAGGCCAACGCCGTTACCATCAGTATTAACGATGATGCCCGAGAATGAAGCGCGCACGATGATTTGTTGACCTGATTTTAGAGACCACTCCGCTCCTCAACAAGGGTTAAACGGAAATGGTCGGTGCAACGCTTCAACCTCGCTTAGCTCAGTTGGTAGAGCTCCTGACTGTAGTTGGAAAAACACACGTCTCTAGCAGACATCAGGAAGTCCCCAGTTCAAGTCTGGGAGCGGGGATTTTTATTGCTAAGTGGTGTTCACATCCCCATTCCCTAGTCGAGCATTCCTTCGCTTCGCTCAGAGTCTGCTCTCCTCTGGGAGCGGGGACCACTTAGATAGCATCAGATTGCATCGTGCTCCCCGCACCATCGAGAGGTTGAGCGATTCCTGTCGTATCCTCTCTCATGGAAGCGGGGATTTTTATTGCTAAGTGGTGTTCACATCCCCACTCCCTAGTCGAGTATTACATTGTCATCTTTCATATCTGAAACCCGTCTTATGCGCCTTCCTGATTGCAGGAATCAATTGTTCAGCAAGTGTTTGTTCTTCCTGACCAATAGCCTCGATATCGAAACTAATCAAATTATTTTCTTATTCGATTTTGTTCCTGTCATTGTAATTTCTCCACCCATGTCCGAGAATCGCTTTGAAATCAATACCGGTAGTTACCAATGCATCAGGGAGTTCGAGATAGACCATCGGAGGTTCTGGGCGATCACGGCTACGTTCAGCATCGTGTTCTGAACGGCCCCACCAGATTCCTACCGCACATATCGTCTGTCCTTCTGGTTCATCAACGATGTAGAAATAATCGCATTTCAGCAATCCACATACCGTAGGAGCATGACTGTCCTTCCATTGAACCTCTTTGCATCTTATCGATTCACTTGATAGTTCAGCAGATATCCTTTCCTTGATATTAGATAGGAAATTTTTCGTTGCTTCATTGTGCAAACCCATCGGTGGACAACTGAACATATCCATCCTAGGGGATGTTGGTTAAACAGATTATTGAACTCTAGTTCCCATTTTTAAGACTATGAGGACATAGTTCAATCTACGTCTTCAGGAACAATCCCTAGCGCCTTATTGGCTGTATTAGTTCCACTTTTCAAATCGAAATCAGGAATAAGCCCATGAATTAAGCAACGAAAAACCCCAATTTGGAAAATTAAAGCCATCTTCCAAGCACCAAGTAAATGAGTAAACCAATTCTTTCCGACTTCTTTTGGATGTTTCCAGAGCATTGTATCATGCCCTCGATAAAACCTGCCTATGTAGTGTTTCCTGCCTAAGAAGAATCATTCTTCTTCGATAATTTCACTGACTTGAGAAAAATATCCTTGCCAAGTTGAATAGAATGCAGCATAGAGGTCATTATCTTCATTGACCCCTGAACCTCCAAGTGAACCCTTGGTAATTGCAGTCACTTTGACATCGACAGAAATCATCATCATATCATCTCCATAAAATCGCAATGCTGCTGCTTCAGCAGTTCGGGCTTCCACCACATGGTTGTCACTATTACTGGAGTCATCACCAATATCATGGATGAAGGACCAGTTATCGACACAATCTTCTTCTTCAACCAAAATATCTCCACCTAATTCATCCGGTAAAGTAATCTCGATACGGATTGCATCAGTATCTTCCCCTACAGGGTTACTATCTCCAAATTGACCAGCATTATCAGAACATCCTGCTCTGAAATGTATGTAGGTCGTATTTTCAACATTCGTGGCAGGGATATCTATTGTCAATTGGAAAGATTCTCCATTATTCAAAGTGCCATCAATCCATTCCTCATCCCAATTATCGCGGATTTGCACCTCAAATTTTTTGCCTTCGGGCCCTTCCGAACTTCCTGTTGATACGAATGTATCTTTGAGAGCACCCCCCATCAGTGCAGTGATGAGAGTTAAGACCCCAATTGCAGCGAATGCAATCTTATTGCTACCTCCATCTGGTACTGCTAACCAACCTCCGTGATGGAGTGGCTCTCCGTGGAAAGCGGCAGGTATTATTGCTAATTTAGTACCCTTGCTATTGCCAGCATTTTCATGTAAACCAGTCAGGCAAACAAGG
>JAAZXA010000042.1 GCA_014240385.1 Methanobacteriota archaeon
AAGCATCCGGTCAAAATCAGTAGGCAGGCTAGTATGGTTACGTTGAGCATTCTTGCTATATCCATGATTGCGGAGATAAGGCACGTCAAATAATCCTGCTGCCGGATGTCATCAATTCTTCAATCCACAAGTGGATCATTCTTCTTCTGACGATGCTTCAGGAGCCAATCCCAAATCACGCATCGCCCTTCCAAAGGAAGCAACTAAGTAAATCGCTTCAGGACGAAGCAAACGTAATTTCACGCGGCGCTCTTTGAGTAGGAATGTTGCTTCCCCTTTGTCATTACAATCAAGGTCAAGAAGGTCAGTAACACGCCACTGTCCAACGGTTTTTGGTATAATTCCATACAACTTTGCACCAATTGTAATAGTATGTTTTGTCAGAGTTAAGCGGTGCCTATTCTCCAAACTACCAGTCGGCCCTTCTAAGCGAGCCCAAGCGATTAGATTAAGCAATAATAAACCAAGACTCCAAGAGGCTGCAACCCATAAGTTTGCAGTTTGGATAGTCGCCAATGTGATCATAAATCCAAGTACTAATGCTGCAAGGCTTGACCATAAGACATTAGCTAGAGCACCGTCCTCCATCTCAGTTGGCAACTTGACAGTATAGCCATTTGAATCCTTTTTGAATGAAAATCGAAGACTATCTAGTTCAACAGGTTCATCCCATCTATCTCCAACTTCCGTCAACTGAGTTATTACACTCATACCATGCTCATCTTCTCGCACTCTTCGACCAGTATGTTCTGCTAACTTCGCATCACAAGATACTGCAATCGCTTCAGCCATTTTCAAAATATGTAATTCATTAAAGGAACGGAGAATCTCAATCAGACCATCATTGCGAGAATCAATGTGTAATGACCATTGTTTTGGCCTTGCATTAGGAATCTCTTGAGTCAATACATAAGATATGTCTGTAGATTCCCACTGGCGACTTAGTGCTCCAGCCCTGATTTGGATTCCCTTCTTATGAACTTCAATTTCCACAGGGGTACTAACAGTAGTGCCAAAACGCAAATCATCGCCTTCTCGGATTTCGCGAAGGTCACTCGCTTGCCGCCACACCATGAGGGAGCCAGACACGCATTGCTATATCAGGATTAAAGGCGCATCTTTTCCAGCAGAGGCTACTGCGGGGGCATAAGATGGGACGGGAAATCTGGTTGAATCACCTCGATGGGACGTCTATCAACCCTATACCATCAAAACTTCATGATTTAGGAATGGATTATTCTCAGGTTTGCAACCAGATTTCAAAATATTTAGGTGGCAACTGCAAAGTCATCCTAACTTCATCAGGAATAGAAGCTGTTAATCATGCTATCAAAGGAGTTGCTTTTCGACAAAAAAAGAAAGCTGCAATCAAGGTTGAAGAAGGAGCATCATTGGCGGTAAGGAACACTGTGAAGTGGTTAAGGAAGAATGGCTTCAATGAACAGGGTGATGTATCGATAACCTGTATGTCTGCAGTTGATTCAACAACTGGTGAAATATACAATATTGAAAAATTAGATGATTCGATAATGATTGTAGATGGCTGTGCAGCGATAGGGAGGATTAAATTTGACATGGAACATATCGATTTATTGGCCTTACAATTTGATGGCTTTGGAGCATTGGCGTTTAATCCAAGAATCAGAATTGACCCACTCATCCATGGTGGAGGTGAACAAGATGGAAGGAGAGGCGGACATATTCCGGCTGTTCTCCTTCAAGGGTTTTCTCTACCTATTCAAGTTCCTTTAGAGTTGGATTCATTTTTACTCTCTCAAGTGGAGGTTTGTGGCTTTCAAATCAATTCAGCAAAGAACAGGGCCCCTGGAATCCTCAATGTTTCATTAGGTGGAGTGGCGGCAGAGGCTGTATTGATTGATTCGGCTGCCGCGGGAGTGTATATGTCTGCGAGTAGTGGCTGTACGATATCTACGGGAATTCCCGATGCTAGTTTGTTGAGGCTAGGTTTGAGTGAGGATGAGGCTTTGTCTTCTTTGAGAATTAGTATCTCGGGAGATACAACGGAAAGTGAAATCGTCGAAGGTATCTCGATTTTGAGGGACGTTGTAGCACGTTTCCAAAATTAGGACTGATTGTGCGCAGTACTCCACCCACCATCAACAGCCAAAACCTGCCCCGTGATATACGGCGCTGACGCCAAAAACACAACAGCCTCAGCAATATCTAGCGGCTCTCCCCACCTTGCCATCGGAATCCCTTCCGCTATCGATTCCACCAAGTGCTCTTCATGCGGGGCTGGGATTATCGCCCCAGGAGCCACGCAATTCGCCCTAACATCCGGTGCTAATTCCTGAGCCAATGACAAGGTCCATGTCCTTAATGCGGCTTTTGTTGCGCAATATATGGAATAGTTAGCCCAAGGCCTTTCCCATGATGTATCGGTAAGACTGATGATACTGCCTTTTGCACTTTTAATGTCCTTGGCGAAACTTCTGGTCAGCAGAAGCGGAGATTTAGAATTGACATCAAACATCCAGTCAGCCTCATCATTGGCGATATCTTCTAATGCGGCTTTACCAAATACTGAGGCTGAATGAACGATGCAAAATAGCCCTTCATGGCCTGCCTGTGTAATGATTGCGCGGGTGTTTGCAACGATGGCGATTCTGTCTTCTTCGGTTGTAATATCGCCGGCTACAACATGGCCGTTGATTTCCTCTGCTAGTTTTTCTGCTTCATCAACAGAGGCTCTGTGGTGAATTATCACGTTAGCGCCATGTTTTGCAAACTCCCTACAGATTGCTGCGCCGATACGACGAGCCCCCCCTGTGACTAGGATACTGCGGCCATCCAGTGGTGTTGCCATTGTGTGCGTATGGGGGTTGCTTTAATCAATCAGTGCCATATGAATTGTGGAAGTTTTTAGTTTCATAGTTCATCAAATGAGAGTATAAATTGGGGGTTTTGCTGTTTGATAATGAAGGCAACCTTTGTTTGCTCTAAGCCAGCCGCTAATTTTGGAGAGATGGCT
>JAAZXA010000036.1 GCA_014240385.1 Methanobacteriota archaeon
GCATCCGGATCCTTAGCCAAATCTTTGGTGATATTCTTCTGGTGAGATTCCAATGTCCCGCCACCTATTTCCAAAAGTTTAGCATCTCTCCAAAGCCTTTCCACTACATATTCCCCAACATAGCCGTATCCGCCCATGACCTGCATTGCTCTATCTGCAATGTTTTTGGCGGCTGTTGTTGCGAAGAGTTTGATTCCATCACTATCTAAGCGGTTTCCGCTTTCTCCAAGTTTCATTTGTGATGCAGTGTGATAGAGATAGACCTTCATGGCCCTATATTCTGCCCATGATTCTCCAATGTGTCTCTGGATTTGTCCGAAATCCCTGATTCTCTTGCCGAAGGCTTCTCTCTCTTCGGCGTATTTGTTCATAGCCTCTAATGAGCGACGAGCAATTCCAACTGCCATCGCTGCTAAGGTTAAACGCTCTAATTCGAGGTTGCGCATCATGTGTCCCAATGCTCCGCCTTCTACTCCAACCATATTTTCTGCTGGCACGATACAATTATCGAAAACAAGTTCAGCAGTGTTGCTAGCACGCATTCCTGTTTTGTCTACGATTTTTTGACCTACACTGTAACCTTTGGTGCCTTTTTCTACTAAGAATGTTGAGAGCATCTTTCGGCCTGCATCGTCTTTACCTGTTTGCGCATATACCCAAACAATGTCAGCAGGTGTTCCATCTTCATCGATGCAACCGTTTGTTATCCACATCTTGCTTCCGTTGATTACCCAATCTCCATCATCGTTCTTAGTTGCGGATGTTGAAAGACCAAGAACGTCTGTTCCAGCATCAGCTTCTGACATAGCCATGCAGCCAATTGACTCACCACTGCAAACTGCAGGCAGGAATTTTTCCTTTTGCTGTTGATTGCCATTGACTGCTAAGTTGTTTACGAATAACATACTATGTGCAAGATATGCTAATGCGAAGCCTGGGTCGCTAGCTGATAATTCTTCATGGATGATTGCTGCTGCTGTTGCATCCATCCCTGCTCCTCCAAATTCCTCTGGCACAGTAATACCTAGTAAGCCCATTTCGCCAAGTTCTTTGAAGAGGGGGTGATTAAATTCTTCTTTTCGGTCAAATTCAAGTGCTTGAGGCTCAACTGATTCTTCAACGAATGACTTGACCATCTCACGAACCATGCGATGTTCTTCACTTGGATTGAATAAATCACCTGACATGTAATGCCTCCGAACAGGTCGCCGACCTGTCTTCTTATGATGAAAGCATCGCTTATGTCATTCGCGCTTTTCGAATTCTCACAGGCTTGTTATTGACTCTAACATGTCCATCTTGTGCTGCTGCTCTCCAGGCCAAGTGTGCTACAGTTGAATCTCCCTTGATGACCTTGCGGACTTTCCTTCCTTGGTTTGGAATTGCCTGCGGGATTTCTTGTTTCTTAGTTTCATTTTTTGTTAATCCTGAAAGAACCTTCACTGCCGCTGATTGGTGACTTGCTAATTCGCGAGTTGGATCCAAACGACGCTTTGCTTCCTTGTGGGCAGTAATGCCCTGTGTTTCTACTTCATTCTCCATCATATCCATCAATACACATTGCATTGAGAATTCTTGCTTTCGCTGTTGTACTCCCATCCCCATCGATATTCAGGGAGTCAGGCGGTAGTATAACACTTCCTTTTCGCGACTACCATGATATGGCGTTTTTAGGGCCCTGTAAAATCGGCCACAACCTCTTAGCAAATGGCTCCATCGAATGGCCATGGGCGCAATTCTAATCCTTGCTGCATCGACAGGAAATAACTTGGAATTAGCAAGATTGTGGGCTTCTGTTGCAGATGAAGAAAGCCATTCTTATGAAATTGTAGATTTATGTTCTCTTGACTTTCCTTTATTCACACCGGCTTTGCAAAAGGCAGGTGCGCCTGATGGGCTTAGTAAATTAGAATCCAAGATGGCTGCCGCAGATGCCTGGGTGATTTGTGCACCTGAATATAATGGTTCAATACCTCCATCTCTGAACAATGCCATCGCATGGTTATCAACTAACGGCGAAGATTTCCGTGGACTATTCAATGGCAAGGCGGTAGGTTTGTCCACATATAGTGGAGGAGGTGGTGATTCAGTTATTGCTGCCATGCGAATGCAATTCTCATATCTTGGTTGCAATATCATTGGCCGCTCTGTTTTATCAAACCGTAATAAAGAGGCCAATCCAGATGCAATGAAATATATCATCTCACAACTCATTTCCTGAAATTGTTGGATGCTCGTGCCGGGATTTGAACCCGGGTCGAAGCCTCGAGAGGGCTTCATGATGGGCCGCTACACTACACGAGCGTAAGACGAGTCGCGCAATCGCACCCACTATTTGAGTGAAACGCAACATCCTCCTGTTGTTCACTTTCACCCCTGAACTGAAAGTGTAATCGTGCCACTGCAAGGAATCTTCTATTTCACTTTCACTTTCACTCCCTTGCCTCGCTTCATATGCAGATGCCAGCAGATGGAATTTGATGAATACCACCGAGACTGATGAATTAATTGGGCTGGGCTTCGCCGACTTGGAGCCAACCAGTACAAACCACGAGGAATTACCTAAATGGGCTATATCCTCAGTAGTACTGGCGACTGCAGATGGAAAAATACCCACAACAAAAGGTATGCAATGGAGAATATCCTCATGGCCATTCACTATCACTCGAAAACCCTGGAAGCACCTCATAGAGAGGGTGCGAAGTGGTGGCTTAGCATGAGTCGAACAAAGCGCTTGCGTGGAGCCTTAGTAGAGTACTTGGCTGAGGCTGGACCAGCCAATACATCTCAAATATTCGACCATATTAACTCAAGATTCCGCTGGGGATCAACGATGAATCAATTGGGAAACGTATTGGCCCGCGATGCACGCTTCATAAAATCGGGTTTCGATGAAAACCAATTGCTTGGTGGCTACCGCCTTCGAGTTTGCATCTGGAAACTCGCAGATGGCGTGGCTGCTTAACGGCAACACAATGAAGACCCCCCTGCTCAAGCGCTTAGTGTGCCTCAGCCATCCTACAAAGCTTGGCTAGAGATATCTAGGCCACTAAATGTAGTCTTAGGTGGAATTACATGCTACCTCGGAGGATACTTCGCAGGAATTGATGATTCAGCCTATCTCACCTTGACCTTGAGTACATGTAGTGTAATGTTTTTCATGGCTGCTGGAAATATAGTTAATGACATCATGGATTCTACTATAGATGCGCAGGCTCACCCTTCACGAGCCATTCCATCTGGAAGGATAGATAGGTCATTGGCAAAAGGAGTGGCTGGTGGTCTTTGGATAGTTTCTTTACTCTTGATGGGACTTTCTACAAATCTTCTAAGAGGTACTGTGGATTTGCGGTGGGGTGTAATTATCATCTGGAGTATTGCAGCAATTTTGATGCTTTCATACGACCTTGGACCACGCACAAAGCAGAGGGGATTGATTGGTAATATTGCCATCAGTTTGATGGTTGGTATGGTTATCCTCTTTGGAGCTGCATCTGTTGGGAGGTTATATCTCCCCTTGATCTGGATGGTTGCAGCAACATCATTTTTCATTAATCTAGCCAGAGAGATTATCAAAGATTGTGAAGATCTTGAATCGGATTCAGAAACTCGCAATACATTGCCGATGTCTGTTGGAAAGGAAAAAGCGAGAATGATTGCTTATTCGATATCGATGGGAGGTATTGTATGTGCCGCTTTGCCATATTATCTAGGTTACTTTCACTTAGGATTTTTGTTGTTTCAACTGCCGGCAATTCTATTGGTTCTCACTTGCAACGGCAAGATGATGGCTGGCGATGATAAATCTTGCCAACAACAATTACGCAAAGGCTTGATAATGGGACTTCTTGGCTTTACTGCAAGTGTAGGATTTTCTTAAAGATCCAAGAACTCGGCAAGGGTTTCCCAAGCCGCCTTATTGCAGAGGTAGGTTACAAGTGACATTTGAGCCCACATGCGATTTTCTGCTTGGTCGAAGACGATAGATTGTTTGTGATCCATGACTTCATCAGAGACTTCATCACCTCTATGTGCCGGTAAACAATGCATGAATGACCAATCATCATCCGCACCTTCAAGAAGTTCCATATTTACCTGGAATCCCTCGAAATCCGCCATCTTATTGACTTGGTCTTCTTCACCCATAGATACGAAAACATCAGTGTAAATGATAGTTGCATCTTTCACTGCTTTCTTTGGGTTGTTAGTTTGCTTCATTCTGCAATCTGTTTCCTTAGCAATCTTCTTAGCTCTCTTGACTATCTCTTCATCTGGCTCATATCCTTCAGGAACTGCCCAAGTGCAATCAACTCCCAAGATTGCACAACCTAACATTAGGTCATGAAGGACATTATTTCCATCTCCAACCCAAGCAACTCGTGTATTGTTGAGTTTTGGGTCCTTCTCCATCATGGTCATTAGATCTGCTGCTGCTTGGCATGGATGGTGCTTATCGGAAAGCGCGTTGATTACTGGCACACTTGCCTTTTCTGCTAATTCTTCGACATCAGCATGTGCAAAGCAACGGTAAGTCAATCCATCCAAGAACCGACTCAATACTTGAGCAGTATCACCAACAGTCTCGGACTTTCCAATCTGGATATCTCCTTTTAACAGAGTTAGTGGTTGACCACCAAGTTTGTGGATTCCAGTTTCGAATGAAACTCTGGTACGGGTGCTCGGCTTCTCATAAATAGAGCCAATACTCATGCCATCAAGGGGTTTGAAATCATAGGAAAAGTCCTCATCATTCTTGAAAGCAATAGCCCATTCAAGGATTGCTTTGAAGTCATCTGCAATATCGTCAATGGCCAATAGGTTGTCGCTCATACCACCTTGGCAGCGGTAGTAATTTCATGAACGTAACTGTTGGGCCGGTATCACTCAAAAGTATCTTTTTCATGCTCGATGTCGCCAGCAAAACCATCTCTAGCATCGCCCATTCCACCATACAATGCTTCTGCAAAAGTTAGAATGTCAGCCAACCCCTCTTCCAACTCGCTGGATAATGGGGTTAGGCCAGGAGATTGAGCGAAGTCTTGTAGAAGGCGCAGTTGATTGATGGCGAATTCTGTTCTTTGACCTCCTGCTTCCTCATAAAGTGCGATCTCAAGGATTTCCAAGCGCTCCCCCCACTCCATGATTTTCTCAAGTTCCCCTTCTTCTAAGAGGTCACACTTAGAGAGGAAATTCTTGGTTGGCAGCCCCAATCTAAACTCAACGATGCTTGAAAGTAGCATTTGAGAGACAAATCCGCTGGGTGAACGGGATAACATTGGGTCGAAAAGATAGATGACCGCCGCTTTGTCCTTACCCAAAACCTCAATCATGTGAGAGGATGCTTCTCTGAAAGCGAATAACTCGACTTGCCCGGGGGTATCGATAATCATGATATCACCTGAAAGCCCATCCAATTCTTCGGCGATATCATGGGCTTGTGCTGCCACTAAATCTGCTGCTAAAATTTGTGCACCGTTTGGCCCAAGGTCATATTCCTCCATGACATCTGAAAGGGAAACAAGGTCTCTGACATCGAATTCAGGGTCGTGGTGAACTCTTTCTGCTCCTGGGTCTAGATTTATTGTCAAAGTATCTACCTCGATAAATCGAGCCCATCTTTGGAATGCTGTCGTCAATGAACTCTTGCCGGCGCCGGCGGTTCCTACGATGAAGAGAACTGGGGGTGAGGTTGCATCTTGTCCTGCCATGGTGGGGGCCAACTACCGCCTGTTTTCAATGCTCGCATCGGCCATACCTCGATACTTCTGGACTGGTCGGCAGTCGGCAACCGTTATACCCTGAGCGATAATGGGCGAAACGCCCGCAGTACTGGGGGCTGGAGATGATTGAATATGAGTGAAGAAATGCCACCACCGCCGCCAGGAATGCCACCAGCCCCTCCAGGGATGGACTTGCCACCGCCACCGCCTATGATGGGCGAAGCACCTCCGGCACCTCCTGCGCCACCCGGTATGGACTTACCACCGCCACCGCCAATGATGGGCGAAGCGCCTCCGGCACCTCCTGCGCCACCCGGTATGGACTTGCCACCGCCACCACCAATGATGGATGAAGCGCCACCTGCTCCTCCGGCACCTCCAGGCATGGATTTACCACCTGCACCTCCAATGATGGATGAAGCTCCTCCGGCATCTCCCATCAGTGGCGGTGGC
>JAAZXA010000032.1 GCA_014240385.1 Methanobacteriota archaeon
CCTTGCCCCCCTTCCTCATCTGCCATATTGCAATAGATTGGCTACCTGTGCATAAACTATTTCCCGTCATCACTCCAATACCCTTGCGTGAAATGTCTGTTGAAAGAAACAGTACCACTCCTGAGCGGCCCGGCATAGGGTGGCCATTGGTTGCTATTCGAGCGGACCCACCGCGATTCGAACACGGGTTTGAGGCTCCGCAAGCCCCAGTGATATCCAGGCTACACTATGGGTCCTGTAAAGCCGGCGAGACGCCCTTCCTTCTTGAACGAAACGGTTGCGCAAAATCACATCTTCCAAGAAACCTGCTCCCAGCCCATCACTTCTGCTTGCTTAGCAAGACGCGCATCTGGGTTGACTGCCATTGCGTTTCCACATAATTCCATGAAGTGACCATCAGCATGGGAGTTTCCATATCCCCAGCATTTTGTTAAATCGTGATTGTTTTTTGCTGCGTCGTCCTTAACGATGTTGATTTTGCCTCTATTCCTAGGAACCAACCAGCCTTTTTCTGAACCGCTTAGTCTTCCCTGTCTTGTCTCTGGCCCACAACCATAAACCTCGTCTGCTCCAAGAAATTCTGCCATTGCTTCAGCCATTGGAGCAATTGTTGCTGAGATAATAACAACCCTATGTCCTTGTTGCTTATGCCAAGCAATTCTATCGATAGATTGTTGTGGAACTTTATTGCTAAGATTATCTTTAACAATTTGTTTAGAGAGGGCCTCAAGTTCCTTCCATGTTGAAAATGTAAAGTGGCCGCGATTTCTTGCTGAATCATACCAAGTTCTGCCTATCATCAGGCTGCCAAGGCATCTTAATGTCCACATGCTCATGGTTATTGGCAATCTCCAAGGTCTTTTTTTGAGCAATATTGCAGTTAATGTCTTCTCGCTACTAGCATCCAATAGGGTGCCATCGAGGTCAAAATAAGCTGCGACATCGGTGTCGGACACAACCTTGCGAGGTGTTGCTTCTTCAAGGATGCTGCCCTACTCAATCTTCTGCTACGACGTATACTCGGCGTCCTGCTGCATGGTCTCGGTAGTAATCAACGCCTTTGCAGTTGCGAGGGATGAAGAAACCAACTTTTCTCGGGGTTAATCCATGATTGCGCATTCTTCTATCAATTGTAAGCCAGGCAACTATTTGTTGCGCTGTACATGGCTCGTTTCCCTTAACATAGCCTTCAATTTCGTTGATCAATCTGTCTGTTCTTGCCTTCTTCTGACTGCCTTCTCCTTTGGGTTTTGCCATGCGGCGAACATCACCCTCCTACCCTTATGAAGAGCAGATGGGATATCCCATGGAAAGCCCTTCTTCTGGAGGTGGTTTTTGATGCGGCTACTCCAATTGTGGTTTTGGAAAATGCCTTGAAGGGTAGCCTACTCGCAAGGCTTGGTTAAGATGGTCGCAACATTGAGTATCAATAAACTGCAAGCAAGAGATGGCTTAGTTATCGACAGCGATGTTCACATGAGTGGAGCCAATGATTTTGACTTCTCTCCTCGACTTTCTTTGAATGGAAATACCTTGTCAATAACTTCTGCTACAGATGGTTCTAAATTAGCAACAACAGAATTAGATGAAGATTTTTTACTCTTGGTTGAACGGGATAGAAGTGCTGAACTAAAGGTAAAATTCATTGTTGAAGGAATGCATGGGCGTCTAGAAAAAATCCACCCAATTATTGCTGATGGAAAAGCCAAGAAGTTGGCTGAGTCTCGATGGAAGGCTACTCTACCAATAAATTTTGAATGAATTACTGAGCTATCTCAGTTAGTGTTGGTACCATAATGACGTATGTGACTGTTAAAGTCCAATCATTTCCAGTATCTGGATCTATTCCTTGACCAAAGGGTGCATCTGGGTCTGCTTGTTCAGCGCTAATGGACCAAAGCCAAGTTCCTGCACCAAATCCACTACCGCTTGGATTGAGTAGAAGGTCGAGTAATGCGGCCTCGGTATCTGATGTCATAATGCTGCCATTTTTGACGCTGTTTAATCCATCTCGCTGTAATTCTGCAGAGGCGCTTTCATTACTGGTTAAATTATTCGACGCGGTGGTTTTCTCACTATCACTCCATTCTGCCTGTTCAACACTAACATGGAGTGTGAAATTATCTTGAGGCATAAGTTCCCAATCTAGTTCAAGTAATGCTTCAAAAGAAATAAGCATGCCTTGTTCCCCTGGGTTATGGGAACTACTCCATGTTTCTCCTTGTTCAGTATAATTATCCCAAGTGAAGTCAAATGTTCTCTCAGTCCATTCTACCTGGAATTGCCTAGTTAGGATTTCGATATTCCATGGAGAGTTAGTTATCCCTCCATCTCCATCGGAAATAGTTAGGCTACCAAGAACCTGCCCGCTGCTGCCAGTTGGTAGTTCAACTCGCAATGTTTCAGAGTCGACGTCATTCCTGTTATCGCCATCGCCATCACTATCCTTTGACCAATCAAGATCCCAAGAAATGTCTAACTCTCCCCCTTCGGGGTCGTAGGAGGTACTTGCATCTAATACTGCAATATCTCCTGCTTTGACCTGTTCAGGTATTGAAAGGACGAGGACCGGTACGCCATTGACTGAAACTGCTGAAGTTGTTGTATCTGTTCCACCTTTATCATTTTCAACAGTGACGGAGATCTCGTATTGCCCCCAGTCATTATAGCGATGCGATGTAAAACCGACAAGAGTTTCATCACTATTGCCATCTCCAAAATCCCAAGTAAAAAGGGTGATGACTCCGCTAATTGCATCTGAGGAACGTGCATCAAGAGTTACTGTTTCTCCTTGCTGAATACTGTTTGGCCACACCTGTAGGTCGGCACTTGGACGGGGTGCTTCATCTCCCATCAATGGAGAAAGGCAGCCACTCAAAAGAGGCGCAACTAGGAGCAGAGCGAGTAGGGTTGTCGTAGCGCTGCGAGGCTTTGCTGAAAATAGCCCACGCGACATGAGGCAAGCGCTAACGTCATGACATTTATTGCTTGGTGGTGGTGGTGTGAATTCTTTACTATTTATTCCTCTTCTACGGCTTCCGAGATATCGCCTTCGATGGATGCAGATGCAAAATGTGCATCTGCAGAATTGACATCGATATTATCTGCTACATCAACGTCGTAGTGTGAAACTAGTTCTTCTTCTGCAAGAAGGTCATCTGCGGTTGCATCTCCAATATCGATTTGTGGCGATACATCAACCGCTTCAACAACCTCCAAAGGAGTCTCCTCTTCATCATCAAGGTCATTCAAGGCAGCGGTTATTTCATCAGCGACAGAATCGGCATAATGTTATTCTAATTCTTTCTCGGCCTCGGCCTCTGTTTCATCGAATGAAGGCTCCTCAACTTCTACTTCCGGAGTCCAGAAACTCTTGAACCACTGCTTGATACCCATGCGCTCCCCGCTTCCGATAGGCACTTCTTATCTAATTGTTTATCGTCAATTTATTGTGTTATGACCCTCTGCATGTGTCGTGGTCGGTGATTGCTTTGACGGAATGTCAGTATTTGCCCTAGATCTTGAGACTACAGGACTACGGGCTAATAGCGATAGAATTGTCCAATTCGCTTTTGTTGGTTCTGATTGCGACGGTAATCAAATTAGAATTGAAGAATTGATTAATCCTCAACGAGCCATTCCCTATGAAGCATCAAGGATTCATGGAATTTACAATCGTGATGTTGCTTCAGAGGCAGAATTTTCTGTTCATGCCGACAATATTCATCAAATGATGGAGGATAACGTCATTGTCGGACACAACATTCGTCGCTTCGATATGGATTTCATTACTGCGGAATTCTTACGTCTTGGCAAAAAAACTCCACAGCCAAAAGTGATTATTGATACTTTAGAAATCGTTAGAAGATTAAAATTACCACGCCCTCATAATCTTGGAGCATTGTGTAAGAGATATGGTATTGATTTGATAAATGCGCATACTGCTGCGGCTGATGCGGCAGCAAGTCTTCTACTTCTTTGGCGATTGATGAAAGACCATCCAAGTAACTTCCGTCAAGATGTTGCTGAAATTGAACGCTGGTTGACTACTGGTTCTTCCGCCTCTTCTTCAAGCGATTCTTTGGGTCGGGGATTGAATGATCTTGAACCGCTTGACAAACAAGGAAGGATAAGAATCGACGGGGATGATTTGATTCTTGCATTTGGACGGCATAAGGCTAGTAGCCTAAAACAAGTGAAAGTTAGTGATGCACCTTATTTGAATTGGTTGATTTCACCTGCCTCATTGATTGACGAGGAATCGCGTGAATTAGTAAAACAACATATTTCTTCATTCAGCAGTGCTTGAATCAGCAATTGGAGCCCAAGGTAAAACGTCGCACCAAGAGCCAATTCTCCAAGACTGGGCATTGGTCAAGATACTTCCAAGATAAACTGGACCTTGGTGTCCATCACTCTTCAATAACTCAAAATTTAATGCCCCCCTGCCTTTGAAAACTGCAGGAACCATCTTTCCTGTTGGTAATGGGCGCCCTGTGTCATCAATCGGTTCGCATAATTCCAATGATGCGGCTCCAGAACTGGGTTCATAGGAATGAACAAGCACAACTGCATCGATGAAATCACCTACGTGTAAGGTGCCATTGTCCTTCCTCCAGGACCACCAATGTGGACACCATGCCTTCCAATCACAAAAACCACCACAAGAATTGGTGCCAACTTTTGGCTCTAAGGGAGTGGTTCCAGGAATTGTTTCTTTCCAAGCAGCATAGGCATCATCCAGAACTGATTCTCCTTGTGCTTCGTAAGTTTTTGCTGTATCGGTATACCAGCCCTCAGCACGAATCGGCGGCGGGTTTGGGTTGTTTGAAAGTATAATGTCGCGATAAAGCAATAATTGTCTCCTAACTTCTGGTTTGAGGTCAGGACTTGGAGCCCTGCCTGTCTTCAAATCAGCAACTACCCAACTTGTGATCTCTCCTTTTTCATTAACATCAGCTAATAATAAATCGAGCCTACCCATCAGTTTGCCATCTTTTGTTCTTAATTCTCCTTCTGCGGCTAGAACCAATGCCATTACACGCTTCCAAAGTGCGACTGTGATGTTCTTAGGTGCTAATTTTGGTACTCCTGCATGGGCTAGAAGAAGTTCAATCCCGCCCGCTTGTTGAGTTCTGGCTTTGGAATACTCTTTTTCTTTCCAGTCGCCATGGCGTGGGGTGTTTTCGAAAATCTCTTTTTCTTCTTGCCAGCGTGCCTGAAGACGCTCTTCAGCGATCGCAGGCATCCAGTCTGTCTCAGAATTATCTTTGCCTGAAAGGTCTAGTTGTACCAAATCTTCGATAGTAGCATGAACAGCAGTACCAAGGCTGGCTGCCATTCCAGTCTTACGAGGTAAGCGCTGTCTTGACAGCCAATATTGGCGTGGACAAATTTCCCACCTATTCCAAGAGGAGGGGGAAAGGCTGTGTGGTTTGGCGCTACCAGATTGAGTCATTCGGCTCCCTCTTTGGGGGCTGCTCAGTCAACCATCAATAATCCGCCGGCGGTGGCATTGGAGGAAAACTAACTTGCGGAAGCGATTAGTGCTCCGCCACTATCGGTACGCTATGCCTCCCCGTACTTTAGTCAAAATCAGCCCAAATGTTGATGCCGAGGGTGCCCTTGTTGTCAGTTGTTTTCCAAGCGTAGGAATGGTTAGCAGTATTGTGGCTCACTTTTTGATTGATAAATTAGAATTGGAGTTTGTTGGGGGCATTAGAGATGCACGCCTGCCTTCTCTTTGTCTCGTTCAAGATGGTGCGCCCTTGCCTCCAATTCGGGTTTATGCAGGTTCTCCAGAATGCTCTATGGGAGATTGTGACAAGTTGATTCTGCTAATGAGTGAGTTACAAGTTCCGGATAACTTAACTTTTGATATCGTCGAAGCGATGTTTGAATGGTCGAAGACATCCAAGGTTGCTGCTGGAGTTTTGATTGATGCTTTTGCAAGAAAGGGTCTTTCTGGTGGGCCTAATAGTGAGACTGAGCCGATGGTAGAATACGATGATACCGAAAATATCGATGTGTTGGGTGTCGGAGCAACTGAACATATGAGGGAAGTTATCGAAAAGATGGGAATTCCATTACTTGAAAGTGGGGTGATGAAAGGAATGTCGGCAGCAATGCTCGCTGAAGGTCGAAGGCGCGGTCTTGATTTATTGGCAATTCTCGTAGAAGCAGACCCCCGTTTCCCTGATGCAAGAGCCGCTGCAAAACTAATTGAACATCTCAATGTATTATTGCCGAGTATTGAATTAGACAATGAACCATTACTTGAAGAGGCAGAAAGACTTGAAAGTCAATTAAAGGCAATGATGGAACATCAATTGATGCCTTCTGAGTCTCCTAAAGAACTGCCTCCAAATTCCATGCTATATGGTTGAGGCATTAATTTCAGCACGCTGACTAAGGCTGCTACAGAAACTATCAGTACCAAAATGGAAGATGTTGTGCCTAATTCGATTGAATACTCTAATGGTTTGGACATCGGACCCATCAAAGATTCTCCACGTGAGTATTTTCCGCCCATCGATGCTACTGTCAAAATACTACCACAAGCAGCCATACCGATTAAGCCCTGAATGATTGCTGCAGGTCTGTGGTTCCATAAATTTGGACCCATGCTAAATCTTCCATGAAACCATGCTGAAAACAGACCAATGCCAACCCAAGAAAAAAGCATTTTATTGAATAATAAGGGATTATCAAGACCATCTCCTGGTGCTGCTAAGACGCCAGTAATAATTGCAAAAGGAAGTGCGCAAAGGCCTGCAACTACGCATACCAGCGATGTGCTATCGCATAGTTCTGAAAGGCGGGATGGATACTTTTCTCTGAATGAAAGAATCAATCTCAACGATATCATTGCACCTGCTAAGGCGATGGTTCCCACTGCTAATTCTGTGGCAACGACATGGAAAGTTCCTGCACCTACCATCACAAACCCTCTCCTTTTTGGGATGGATAAGCGAATCGACGTTGCATTGCAATGGCGATTGCTGCAGCAAGAATACCTCCTGCTATGGCTTGAATCATCAGTGCTTGCTCATCGATATCATAGGCTGGCTGGCTTGATGATAATGTGAACCAAGGAGTTATTTCTTCCAAAGCAGGATTACTTAATTTGGCTCTCCAAGTCAAATTGGATTCAACTGAAGATGCTGGTAAAGTAAAGAGCCATACGCCATCACCCTGCTTAATCAACGGAGCCTCTAGAATAGTTTCTGAAGAACCAGTTCGCCATTCAACGGCGAGGTCATCGGTATCTTCTGTTTCAATTGTGATCGTAGTTTCATCACCAAGGTCTCTGCTTGAAATTGGCTTCCAGCCTTCTGAAAAGCGCGGTAAATCCTCGGGCATCGCTTCTACCTCTATCTGGAGAGGAGTGGTTAATCTTCCAAGATAAGCATATTCATCTGGGTTTGGATCTGCACCGTGATGAATCGCGGCATCAATACTGTAATTTCCATTAGTATCTGGAGCCTGCAATATCCAAGTAAAAGTTGCACCTTGGGTGGATGAAAACACCGGCTTCTCAACATAATTATTGTTGCCACCATTGGGGTCTTGTACAACTTTCCAATCATCCAAGGGTGAGCCCTCCTTTGAAAGAAGGAAAACACCAACCAAGCCCTTCTCTGAAAGTTCCATCCCTGAAGTTTTTATCGACAAAGAAATAAGTTGGCCCGTGAAAACCCTTTCTCGATCTAATTCAATAATAATCGTGGCTGATGAATCTTTTCCAGAGGAACCAAGATGACATGAATCCATGCAAGAAAACGCCCTTTCGGCATCTCCTTGTCCGCCGGGCTTTGCTAAACTTGGTGAGACCACAATCATTAATCCTGAAAATATAATGATTAGAAATCTCGCTGCTTTCATCAAGTTTCACCGCCGGACATCTTCTCCACATATGCCAGTAAAATAATCGTCCCTGCAACAATCAACATCAACAAAGTGAGAATCAAACCACCTTCAACCTTTGATGGGTGGGACCATGTGTCCAAAATCGGTAAACTTACTTCGATTGAAGTTGACATCCCATCTGACATAACCATCGACTCTTCCCCATCAATTAAGACTACAACTGCATGGTGAGTTTCGCCCAAAAAGGTGGAGGTTGTAGTCCAAGATGTATTGGTAGTTTCTTCCATAAATTCAAGGCTGGATAAATCAGTAGTCTCTGTTATCGGTTCAAATGAACGAAATACCTTGTATGTGACATTTGTGCCTTCAACCGCATTCCATGTTAAGGAGACTGTAGTACCACTACTACTTGCTATTAGACCAGTAACTGATGGTGCTTCAATAGTGGCAAGTTGAGTACTTGTATTTGCTTGTCCTCCATCATTATCGATGACAACCAAGGTGGCAGTAGTTTCACTTGAGAGTGCTGAAATTGTGATTTCTGCTCCTTCATATGGGGTGCTTCCAATGGTCCAATACCAAGCAACAATGTCTCCGTCAAGGTCGAAAGAAGATGCAGCTGATAGTGATAGATTGACACCAGCCCATGCTGTTGTAGGGGTAATTTCTATTATTGCAGTTGGAAGGGAGTTCACTACTTCCACTGAAGCGCTTGTGTAGGTTAGCATACCACCATTTCCGTCGTCAAGGGTGATAATTGCATAATAGGTTCCGCCGGTTGTCGTTAGACTACTATCTAGTGTATTTTCAGAAGAAATACTACCCGAAGAATCTTGCCAGTTTACAGAATTGATAGTTACATCATCGCCGTCAACGTCTACAGTCGAAATATTGAATGAAATATTATCCATTGTTGTTGGTGTATTAGGTAAATACTCAAATGAGGATATTATTGGGTTCGAATTCATTATCTCTACTTCAGTGTAATATTCTTGACCATAATCAAATTCATCAAATGGCGTAACAGTAACACCCCAAATATCACCTCTAGTTGTAGCAGTAGAACCCACTATTAACGATGTAACCTGTGAGTTTCCAAACCAGATGCTATTATCATAATTCTCACCGTTTCTTGTCCAGTTGACGATTGGGACGCCCTGTATTCCCTGTTGTTCTTCATCATCATCGATGAAGTCCCAAGTTACCTCCAAGTTTTGTGAGGAGTTTATAGATGGTTCAGAACCTATGAATTTCAAATTACTTATTCTTGGTTTGGAATTCTGAATAATCACAACATTCGAACTTGCCCATTCACTCCACAATAAACCATCACTGACTCTGACTTTGAATGACCACGCGTCACCCCACTGGGTTGCACTACTAGGCAGAGGGTTTAGACCATCATAACTAGGCATGTAAATTAACTCATCACCAGGGTACGAGGATGAATGGAACCACTGAATCTCATTGTTATCCTCAACTTGCCCAACATCTACATCTGTGAAATTCCATGCTGCTATTAATTCTGAGTTTGTATCAATATCTTGCCAATCCATATTTGCTGCCAACGAAACTGAATCTGCAGTTGGTGCGATGTTTGATGAACCAATAATTATGGTTGTAGAAGAAAATGCTTGGCCAGTATCAACTAAATCTGTAGGAGTGATATCGTAATACCACTCGTCTCCAACTCTTGTGGCCATTGAAGAAACTGTAGTTGCGTCATTCAATGAAGTCTGAAGTACTCCTCCAAGATACCAGTGGATACTATCAACGCTAGTTGAGTCGTCATCAGCATCAGTGAAATTGTATGCTGCAGTTAAATCGGCGTTTTCATTTGCATCACTTGGCGTTATACTTGCGTCAAGTACACTTGGGGCTGTATTGACTATTGTTACGATACCGGAGTTTTGGGTTGAACCGGAATCCTCGCCATCACTAGGAGTAACAGAAAAAGACCACTCCTCTCCTTTACTGGTTGACGATGCTGGTACTGTCGATAAGTTGAGTAAGGATAATTGGGGTGAACCATCTTTATTCCATGAGATTGTTGAACCACTCTCGCTATCGCCATCTGAATCAAAATAAGTATAACTAGCAACTAAATCATCAAGTGTTCCTGGAGTTTCTGGTGTTAACGAAAGCGAAGAAGCAGTAGGGGCATTATTGGGTGGATTAGTTTCAGTAATTGTTGCTGTGGTAGTATCCCACGAATCCCCAGTATTCTGATTGTTTGCATCCGCTTGAAGAACTGCAAGGGAAACACTGACTGAACCACTTCCTGAAGAGGGAGCGGTCCAATCCATAGACCAACTAAGAGAGCCCGAGCCTGTGTGAGTTGCACTTCCTCCTGCAGAGTCTATCTGGACAAGGCTTCCTGCATTGTTGAGAGTTCCTTTGTCTACTTGCAAAGAGAAACCTCCAACAAATGCTTGTGACCCACCGCTACCATCAATGGTGAGGGAATAGGTTGTAGCTGGGGTGTAAGAAGATGGGAAGTTGTGGTTTGCAGTAATACCGTTACCTCCATTGCTATGACATGTGCAACCTGCTGCTGCTTGATTATGTATCCCAGTAATTTTTCCCTGCATCGTTGGTAAAGAATACATCATAATCAGGATACATACAACTACAATTGTCCGTGCTCTATTCGATACCATGAATTAAATGGGCGCTGCTAAATGACTTGAATATTGGCCTGAAAGTCAGAAATCAAATAAGGTCTTAGGGGATGATGCATTTGAGTCTAGGTTCTCATTGATTAAATCGACAAGAGTTTTTTCATCAAGAACTTTAACTCCAAGTTTTTCAGCTTTTGTTAATTTACTACCTGCATTTTCACCTGCTACAAGATAATCCAAGTTTGCCGAAACCGAAGATACTACCTTTCCACCTTCTCCTTTGATTGCTAATTGGACTTCTTTTCTGGATTTACTCAATGTTCCAGTTACACAAAAGGTGCTTCCGGAAAGTTTGCCTTTGTTTGGGGTTTCGCTTTCTTCACTGATTTCCAAGGCCTCAATTAATTCCTCGATCATAGTCTTTCTAATTTCAAGACCTGAATACAATTGTTCGGCGACTTTTTCACCTATTCCATCTATTGAGGTCAATTGTTCGATGCTTTTTTCCTCGTCCTTTTTCCAATCCTCGACTGCCAGCATTAGAGCCTCTATGGTTTTCATTTTTTGAGCCACTAATGCTGCTAATTCTGGGCCAATTCCTGAAATCCCTAATGCGTGAATGAATTTTGAGAGCGGCATTATCCTGCTTGAGTTTATTTCTTTGAGAATATTGTTAGCAGATTTCTCAGCCATTCTTTCTAGGCTTAACAGGTCCTTTTTACTTATGGAATAGAGTTGAGATATTCTAGTAACTAATCCTGATTCATCAAATTGCTTGGCTAATTTTTCACCTATCCCGTCCATTTCTAAGGCTTGACACCAATAAGTCAAGGCTCTAACCGTACGGGCTGGGCACTGCATATTTTGGCATTTAAGAAAAGCCCCTTCTGTAATCAATAAATCAGCACATCGCGGGCATGAAGTTGGGATTTTCACTCCTCCATGCTTTGGTAGGGTTCCATTGAAGGGCTCGCCATCTGCATGTTTTCTTCCTGCTAAATCCGAGGCTGTAGCTTTGCCAATAACAGATTCTATTTTTGGTATCACATCTCATCTTCTAACAAGTCTAACTTTATCACCAATTTTTATTCCGAGTCTATCTAATTCCCCCACATTATGGAGGGTCGCATTCTCGACAGTTACTCCTCCAACCATTTGGGGGGCCAATCGTGCAACTGGTGTCACTGTACCGGTTCTACCTGTTTGCCAATCGATGTCAAGTAAAACTGTGCTTGCAACTTCTGGGGGAAATTTCCAAGCCAATGCCCAGCGAGGGTGGTGAGCGGTCATGCCCAATAATTCCCTCTTTGCAAGTGAGTCTACTTTGAAGACTACTCCGTCTATTTCAAATTTGTATTTACTGCGTTGATTTTTCCACTCTATGGTGGTTGAAATCATTGATGCTGCATCTGGGTGAACTTGCCAAGGTGCAGGTTCAATACCGGTTTTACTAAGCCATTCTAATAATTCAGAATCTGCTTTCATCTGTGGTGGGTTTTCTGAATCTGGATGTCTATCTTCAGCGGTAGGGAATTTTACATCATATGCTTGGAATAAGAGATCTGTGGCACTTGCTTTTCCTTTTTCTGTATGTTTTTGACGTAAAGCCCCTGCTGCAAGGTTTCGCGGATTTGGTGATATTTCGCGGTATTTCACTTCAAAAATAGCAAGTGGCATCACTACTTCTCCTCTTATGTGGGCATCTACTTTTAGTCCAAGGTTTTCTGGAATGTTTGGGATTCTTCTGGCATTCTTGGTGACGTCTTCGCCTCTCTCGCCGCTACCTCTTGTTGCTGCCCTTACCAACCTCCCCAATCGATATTCCAAAGACAAGGCTGAGCCGTCTAATTTAGGTTGGCTGAGAAATGCTTCTGCTTCGAGGGTGGTCTCCGTTGCAAAATGTTGGATTTCATCATCACTTGTTGCCTTGTCAAGGCTCCTCATTGCAAATAAGTGGTCGACTTTTCTTGAACCTGGGTCAATATCTGAACCAACTTTGGATAATTGCGGATGTTGGGGGTCAATTTGCTTTAATTCATCCCATAATTTATCAAATTCTGAATCACTTAACAAGGGTGCTGCAAGGTTGTAGTATAGGTGTGAATGGTGGGCTAATTGCTCTGCTAACCAATTAGTTCTGGCAGCCACATCAGAAGCATCCGGCTCACCTTTACCGGACATAGTAATGCCATAATGTCAAGGCATGAAAACCTTATCTAAGCAAAAGAATGCTCTAATCAGTGGCAAGCCTTTCCATACTTTTTCAAACGCCAGTAATTATAGGGCCAAGGAGTTAGGAATCCTACCAAAAGCATGAATGGAATTGCATAATAATTCAATCCAAGTTTACCGCCTGTGAATATTAAATCCGTTGCTTCCATCGCTATTTCCATCATTAACATACCAATGAAGGACATTCCCATTGCGGTTTTGAATGCATTAGATAAGTCCATTTGGGACTTCATTAAGATAGCAGTTTCCAACAATATGCTAGTTATCAGTCCGTTGATTAGAGGCAATAGTAACATCGGGTAATAATAGACATGATCGAAGCCAATTTTATCTCCTACATTGTAATAGGAATATGCTGCTAAGGTACCAAACTCCCCTATTGCACAACCGATTAAACACCATTTGGTATTGTTGGCTGATTGCTTCCATACTGCTTTATCGCCCCAATTGAAAGGTTCTGGATTTCCTACTTGATAGCCAGCCTCGACAACCGCGGCTGTCATCTTCATTTTGCAAAAGTCGCCTTCAACCTCTGCGGTTCCAGCCACATGGTCTACAGTTGCAGATTCAATGCCATCAAGTGCTATCAGAGCCCGCTCAACATTGCTTGCACAACCCCCGCAGGTCATACCTCTAATGTCCTCAAGTATGGTTGCCATTGCTAACCACCCAAAGTCCACTCTTCTTGACACTTCGTATTAATTATTCAAACTCAAGAGCAATGAAACTGGAGTTTTCAACTGGACACCGAGTCATAATTACATCTTGCATAATGCGAATGTGTATTTCTGCTACTACCTCAACAGTTGCGTTGAATAGGTGGCCAGCGTGCACTCCCATATCATCATCAGAAATTGTCACGTGAATGTGGGTGAATGCTGAACCATCTTTGAAACGGGCAAAATTCCCCTGAAGGCTCACCAATTCACAGGCCTCAGCAATTTCCGCTCGGTGATACTCTCCGGATTCAGACATATGGCCATAGGCATTATCTCTGGTTCTACCGATTCCGCTTGTTATTGCTGCTGCATCAAAACCAATTTTGTCTGCTATCTCCCTAAGGCTAGTGTGAATCTCTTCTCCGGGGTCAAGTCTAACAAACAGGTCATCGCCACTTCTAGTCCAATCCATATTACTGCCACAGGGTGGCAAGAGATGATTCTTTGCCTCAATCACTCCTCTTCAAAAGGTAAATCTTTCAAGTAATTCCATTCTTCATTATTAGCCATAGCTGCAGATATCCATTTCCTTGCTAAGGATAAATCCTTGGCTTCTCCTCCAAGTGGCAGAGGGGCAAAAACCCCCCAGCCCTTTCTATGAAGCATGATTCTACCTCTTGGTTGCTTTAGGGCTAATCGTAGCCCTTGCCATTCATGGACCTGACCATCAGTGAATAAGTGGGTACGAGTTACAGCATATCTTTTCGGCATTAACATTCCAACTAAATGAGCAAATAATAGTACATCAAAGGTAATTATTAGCCGATTGGAAGTTCCAGTACTACCGGCTAATATCCAAGGGGCTGCCATCATGACTGCGATTGACATGATGCTTGACCAGTGTCTCATAACCTCTTGCTCTGCAGTGGTTGACCAAGCATGCCCTCCGTTATCAAGAGGGCCTAGTTCTGGCACCAGTTCGAAACTGCGCCAAAGCATGAAAATATCCCAAACAACTACTATTCCAATGATGGTAGTTATTACTGTCCCGACCGTATTAGGGTCAGGTATTTCCATTTTCTTTCACCTCATTCAATCAGCAGATCTCATTCTATTGATTATTGCAACGAAAATAACCAATACCAATGCTATTCCTACTAAAACACCTGTGTCGATACTATCGCCTGCCACCGAAAGATTAGGGGAGTTGATCTGCACATCGTCATCTTCAACTAAATCTGTAGTGACTCCAGTAGGGCAATCTACCTCATCAGGTTTCAAATCATTATCTACATCTGCATCTGCACATGGGTCCAAGGGCCACTTGTCTAGAGTGTCAATAATGCCATCATTATCGTCATCTTCATCTACACCATCATATCCACATTTGTTGCCATTTGTCATGTCAAACCATTGTTCCTCATCACAACTGATAATCCAATCACCATCAGCATCATTTTGAATAACCGAAAAAGCAACTGAAGATGTTGTAGAAAGGCCATGCTCATCTGAAACTGTATAGACCGCATTGAATTCTCCAATTTCCAGTATTTCCCAAGTTGGAGATTGTTCCAATGATTGCCAAATTGTTGCACCGGCTGAATCGACTACTTTCCATGAATGGCTTAGTCCATCGGCTGAACTTTCTCCATCTGTTGCAACACCTTCGAATGAGACATTATTGAGAATACTGAATCTCTGGCCTTCATCTGGAGATGAAATATGGACGGTGGGTGCGATATTCCCTGTTAGGTTGAATACAATGTTTCGTTCGGATGTGGTACTCAAGTCAATGCTACTTGAGAATGGCAAACTGTTAGGGCCTGACGCGGTGATGCTTGCACTTCCAAGGTCATGGTTTCCACTCTCTGCTGCAATGAACACAGGCAGGTTGAGGTCCCACAATGCTCCTTGATTTGAGAAGGAAAAGGAGGTTCCATCATCAGGATTAGGTATTGAGATCTGGGCAGCTGCATCTAAGGTAGTCCCGAATAACATGAATTGGAGTTGGAAACTTTCCCATGCTACAACCTTGGCATTATTGCTGGCCGTGATACTTGAATAGGTGCTATCTAACAATACTGCTTCGGCTTCTACTGCCGAATTATATTCAATGCTGCCTGTGAAAGTATCATCTTGAGAAGTGAATTCTAAATCCTCACTTAATACCGATGTTGTTGCATCCCAAGTATTGGAGATACTGGAAAATACTTCGTTAAATTCATCGCCAGAATCGCCATTCAGTTGAAGGGCTGTTGTGTATCCTGTTATCGTTGAGTCTTGAATTGTCAAAGATGCTGAACCGCGATTGTGGTGGATTGAAACTGCTGTGCCATCACCATCTCCAGTCAATGCAAGCCCACTCATCAAACCTGCAGAATATGAGATGTTAACAGCAGGAGCGCCGCTAATGCTGAGTCCTGATACATCTAACCAGCGACTATGCGAGGCAACGAATGCTGCATCGGAAACACCTGGTGCAAGAACAAGGTTTGTCATCGATAATTCACTATCCTGTTCCATCAAATAAAGAGAGGAAGAACTGCCATTGTGAGAAGTTGCATTCAAATTATTGAGAGTGCCTTCAACCCCTAATAATTGAACTCCAGTTTGAGAGCCGGCACCAATTTCTAATCCATCTATATCCAAACCGGAGGCGCTTGCCCAAAGCGCATGGTCTCCACATTCTTCAAAGAATGAATCAACAATACTCAATCCAATCCCTGCGCCTGATACTCGTAGACAACTTTGTCCACCATATCGCAAATCTGTATTTACCAAAGAGATTGAAATTTGCTGTCCAGTCCAAGTAGCTGAAATCAAGCCATCTGTTCCGCGCGCAATTTCAGCACTTTCTGCGAACATTTCTCCACCTTCGATTGAAACAGGTAGCAATGCCTCCACGATATGGGTGGAAACTAACTGAAGTTTTGCTTGGGCACCCATCATGGTGATTCCAGACCATCGTGAACCTGAAGCCCCCTGAATCGTTCCTGCACCGGCATCCAATTTACCCCATAATTCGATTGATACATCGCTTGCAACAACTAACTGAGCACTATCGTGAATTGTCAAAGTTGCAGTTGTATCGATAATTAAGTCATTTGCTAAGTAATACGGGCTCCATGCGGCTTCCAAAATAATCCAATCATCTTGGTTTCCTGAGTCGACAGTAGATGCGAGGAAGGTTTTGGAGTGGCTAGAGTTACTATCCCACATCATCATGTCGAGTAATCCATTTGATTGCATAGAAACAGTCTTCATTCCACCCCAAGTTATTCCCGACTCCTCGTAGAAAGCAGCATCTTCAAGATGGCTAACTTGGCCGTTTACATTCGTCTGTAAATTTATTCCAGAAATAGAAATCAATGCCGCTTCTACTGCCTCCCCCTTGTCGAGGACTGTAATGTCGAGTTGGCTTTTCATCAGTAATGATGCGCCTGTTCCAAGGCTTGGAGCATTAGCAATATTTCCACTGGTCAAGGAAACGGCACAACCATCCCCAAGGAATAATTGTCCAACAAATTGGATGGAGGAAATACTTGATGGCGAGGTGCAATTCCAATATACATCACCAACAATCGATAATTCTCCATCTTCCGAATCTATCGGCTGTTGTGTATTGATTATTGTTGTTCCACCAATCAAAACACCATTACTGCCAATCAGTTTTCCTGTTCCTTCAGTAGTGAATGTTTTGTTGGAAAGTAAGTTCAATGCAGCATCTTTGAGAGTTAAACTTGCTCCTGTTTCAATTGTCAAATTACCCACTAAAAAGTGCCCTGATTCATTTAATGAGTCACCAATAACTACATGGTTTCCTGAACTAATTACCCAATCCCCATCCGGAATTGCAGGCAAAGCTAGTTCTTGATCTGACACTCCTCCCATCAAGGTGTCTTGAGCTCCAGCGGCGCCGCTGGTTGCAATAACAAGGCTGCCACTTATTCTCAAAGGAAGAGAAATTAAGCCTGAAGAATCTGATTCAAAGGTGAATCCTTCAACTGATATGCTTGCAGCAAGTGCTACTCCTGAAAGGTCAACAGTTTTGACAATGGTTTCTTGCATTTGGTATTCGTTTGAAATGGCGAGTGAAGGTGTTGTATTACCTCCCCAAACTAATGTTCCATCCCCCATTGCACCGAAACCGGCCGTGTTGCCAAATTCCTGATATCTAATGGTGGCAATTGCATCCGAGTCTATTTCCAATACATCATCGTGCAAGTTGGAGTTCCAAGTTGAAACATGAAGAGTTGCTGATTCGCTCATCTTTGCTCCTAAGTCTGCTAAACTAGTTGACAATGTGCCGTCTACCCAAAGACTTCCATCATCTATTTCTAAGCCGATATTACTTCCATTACTAATACTGATGTCTGTGGCTGTCAAAGTGGAGCTATCTGCTCTCAATCCATTTCCATAATCGTTGATTTGTATTGTAGTGGAGTGTAAGGTCGCCCAAATTAACTCTAAAGCCAGAGAATCTTGATCGCTAGCTGAATATGAACGACTAATTTCAAGATTTGTAATTTCATGGGTTCCTGTTGCTATCCTCATACCAAGAGAAGTCGTTAGGCCACCGGTGATTTCTACATCTTGCCAAACTAGGTTGGGGCCGCTGATTCGCACTCCTTGGGATTCGGCTGCAAAGTTTAAATCATCAGCAGAAAGAAGGCCAGTTCCTGTTGCACTCATCACCAAATCTTCTGCTTCTGCATCAATCGCAGAAAGGATTGATTCACCTGAACCTCTCAAATCAAAGGCTGTACTAGCATTTGTTATGTCCACATTAGTCATTGTGAATTGCCCATCAACACTAACATCGACCATTGAATTTCCATCACTGCTTCCGTTGAAAGTTGAATCTATTACTGAAAGAGTGGATATTCCTTGAGCCCTTACGGCTCTACTACAGTCTGCTGTTGTGTTACTTAGGCTGAAGCCCTCGCTATCTCCTGCATCAAGGACAAGTTCTGTAGAAGTTACTATCAGGTCATCGATTGCTACTGAGGTCGTTCCGCGAACGGCAACTGCAGTGCTTGCATCATTAATTACCAGTGAACTGTAATCTCCACTACCGCCTGTTATTGATATTGCAGTTCCTGCATCATCAATACTTACATTTGCGATATCCAAATCTCCTGAAGATGTTATTCCGCCAGCGACTGCAGTTGCAATTAATCCATCTACATCTACTACTCCACTAACTCTCAAACATTCGAAATAAAGATTCTGACAAGTGATATCATCCATACTTGCAGTTCCATCAACATCAATGCCAATAAACGAATCCGTAATTGAAACCGAATCAAGAGTAGCAGAACCATGAATCATTAAACCAGACTTAGCGTTGCTGATGTCAACATTTGTCAAATTAATGTCCCCACCTAAATTAACTTCTATTCCTTTCCATTGCCCAATATTACTGGTATGATTTCCGGCATCTGAAGTAGACGTAGACAAAAGTGCCGCATTTGTTCCTTCCAAAGTTCCATTGACAATAATTGAATAAATATCTGCATTGATTGAGGCTCCACTCTTCAAGGTGAGGGTGATTCCGTGTTCGATATATACGTCATCAATTAGTAGAACCTCTCCAGACCATTCTGTGTTTGTTGAAATTGCTCCAGAGGCAGTGCCACCTGCTTGAACTGGATGCAACATCCCAAACAAACTAAGGAATAATGTGGTGGTGACAATGATTGCCAATAATCGCTTGCGCTCTTGCATAGAGATGGCGATTCTGACTTTGTTCATAGGGATGACGCCCTAGTGTTACTAGGGTGGGCTATCCAAGTCTAGTTTTTTTGACATTCAAATCTTCCAAGCCCGCTAAATATTGATGAAATGGGCCCGTCCAGATTTGAACTGGAGTCTGACGGCCCCCAGCCGCCAAGTATTGGCCAAGCTAACCCACGGGCCCAAATGTTTGTTCTCACTGCTGAGCAGTGGTGAAAGGTGCAACCTCTTCAATTAGATCGACGTGGGAGACAAAGAGACGGCGGCAACAATAGCGCTCAAGGCCAACTTCATCAAGTGCATCAGAGAGACTCATACCTGCATCGATATGATTTCTCCAAGCTTGCCAACGGTCGGCGATTACAGAGCCACAACTAAAACAACGTACTGGAATTATCATATTATCACTCACCTGTAGGACTTCTGCTTCTTCTTTCTTGCACCCTTACCGAGTTGGTGTTTGGGTTCCTTACGACGTGGGTCGTTAACCAAAAGGCTGCGGTCGAAGCGTAAATATTCTTCCTTCAATTCCTCATCAAGGCCTTCTGCTCCACCATTATAGTGGACTAACCCGCGTGCAATTGCGGTACGGATTGCGTCTGTTTGACCCATAGTTCCCCCACCGTGTGTTTTGATATTGACATCTACCTTTGCCAAGCGATCCATTGCTCCAGCGATGATTAGAGGCTCCATTGCTTTTCGACGTGAAAGTTCTGGTTGCATGATGGCAATTGGAGTGCTGTTTACACGAACTCTTCCTTTGCCAGCCTTGACTGTTGCTCTTGCCACTGCGGTCTTGCGCTTTCCACTGCTGTGGACTACCTTTTTCTTACGTGCTGCCATCAAACATCACCTCCGGTCCAGCGGTGGGTTGGTGCACCGAGAGCGGTGCTGATATCGCCGAGACGTACAAACTTGTTTGGTAATGCACGGCGGATTTTCGAATCATCTCCTTGAGAATGGCCATCTGGTAGCGCTCCATCAAGGTGGCTTGGACAGCCGATTTCAACTCTTAGAGCACGGAAAGCGGTGCGGCCACTAGTTTTGCGCTGGTATGGCAGCATTCCACGAACACTGCGCTTCAGGATTAGGTCTGGCATTCTTGGGAAGAAAGGTCCCTTTCGAGCGTGGTTGAGGCGATAGCGCTCAAGGTACTCGTTGATGACTGAGTCTTTCTTTCCTGAAATAACTGCCCTTTCTGCATTGACGATGATAACTCTTGTTTCTTCGCCTGCTCTTGCAGCAGAAAGAAGTTGCTTAGCAACAATACTTGCTAATCGGCCCATGACGAGATCTGTTGCATCATAGACGTAGGTATTTGATTCAGCCAAGGATAAACACCCCCTTTCCATTTGGGTTTTGTTCCATTAGTTCCCCAAGGCTTAGGACCGTGCCGCCAGCGGCTTCGATCTTGTCTCGTGCTCCTGTGCTCATACTGAAAGCGGCGACGGTGGGCTTACCGGAAATATCTCCGCTACCCAGCAGCTTGCCCGGTACGAGGACTGTAGCGCCCTCGGGGGCATGGCGGCTGAGCCGACTGAGGTTCGGCTGGGCCCAATTCTTGCGACTCTTTGAGAGGCGCATAGCAACGTCTCGCCACAGTGCGGCACCAGTGTCACGTGACTGATCCTTGAGTAGGCCGATCAAGTCGACCAGGCTCTGGTTTGTCTTTCGTGTTGGCTTGCTCATAATGACTCCCTCGACGTGGTTGAGGCATCCCGCCGACCAGCCCTCCCTTTATGAAGCCACGCGAACGGTTTGGCTCATCCCCCGTAGGGGGAATAATGGCATCAAGGCGTAAATGGTAGCGATTGATTGATGTGTAGCACCGTTCGTGGACCCTTTGAGCGAGATGACAGACTGGAAGACTTTGATTGACCAAGCAATGCAAATGGAAAGCGTAGATATCCTCGGTGCACACAAAGTGTATGGCCAAGCAGTACATGCTGCTTTGATTAATATTCAGGCCCTATTAACCGATTTAGAGGCTGCTGTAATGATGGAAACCTTGTACGGTGCAATGGTTGCATATTCCCAACAAGTAATGTTGAGAATGCAAGCTGAAGATTCAGAAATTGGTGGAACTGACCATGCCTTCAGAACTGGACACGCATACGGGGTTTCCTGTGTTCTCAACCACATCATCGATAGATTGAGCGATACTAAACAGCAGACTGCACTGGGTGCCCTTGATGACTTCAGCGATAAAGTCCATGATGAAGTTCTAATCCAAGCGAGAGCGGCTGGATTAATGATTGAACTACTTGATGCCAAAGGCGAAGTCTTACTAGATTGAATGGGTAGCGTCTGTATCGCCGGTGTTCGCAAGGACCCCCCCTTTCGAATTCTACTCAGATTAAGTCTAATGGAGTGCTAGAAAATAGCTTTGAATAGAACTACCCATACACATTAAATTATTAAAAAACCGATTAAATGAAATAACAACATGTATTAAGAGAAACATGAGCAATACGTGTCCAGACTGTAACAAGAGAGAGTCTGTTGCTGGAAATGATTGCCCCCTGTGTGGTTGTAACCTATGTCCAAAGTGTTGGGAAAAAGCCGATAATAGACATCGGGTTGCGGAATGGGGGTGGAATTCGCAGGCATATCCGGCTCAACAACGTGATCCCAAAAGCGTCTACATATGCAAAAAATGTGGAAATAAGGGGAATAAAATTGCAATAATACTTATTCTGATTCTCATCGCCATTGGGACCGGAATAATTTCATACTTCGACTTGGATATTCCCCTCTAGCATTTCTTTTCATGGGCTTTGGGTGGGTGCTTCGAAACGCTACCGTGGGAGAAGGTCCAAAGGCTTCGCTCACTACACATCAACGCATAAAACGCGTCTTGCAAAATTCGCATTTACAGTCTCAAATACTAATATCTGAGTCTGAGTCTGTAATTCCAGCAATCTTGGTGTTTCCTTCAGCATCAACAAATGAGCCAGCCTTAACTTGCTCATCGTAGAGTTTTGCTGAGTGCTCTTCACTGCGCATGATTACTCCAGTTTCTCCAAGGGACATAGTTAGGCTACTAGTTATGGCTTGAAGGGTCTGAATCGCTCCATCACGGTGAGAGGGGCCGATGTTGTGGTCTGAATAACGAGCCTCTTCAAAGATGGCGATGAAGTCATTCAACTGATCTGCTGGCACCATGTGGAAAGCAGAACGAGCTGCGGATTCGAATTCACGGGTTGTTTCGTAAACCTTCTTCATGAAACCATGACGACGGAAGTGCTTGACCAAATCCTTGTAGCAATTGAAAATGACCGCAATATATTCGTTTGCAGCACGTAGTTGCATCATTGTATCTGACAGTATACCTCTCAACATTTCAATTCTCTTACGGTCCATTGCACGCTTGTACCAGAGTGAACCAACCACTGCTAATGTTAAGACGAGGATTGCCAAAGCAAAACCAGTTTCTTTAGAGAAGAATCCACTTTGATCAGAGACCATCGATTGTTCAACTGTCTTAATTTCAAAAGTGATATTGTCGGCAGTCTCCGTATAGTATTGTGAGCCTGCGAAGTGGGCGATAATACGCCACTTTCCTTCACAAGTATCTCCTGCACAAGAGGTGCCAGTGAAAGCCCAATGGAAGGAAGCGATTCCCTGTTCATTTGTTCTTGAAACATTCATTCCTGATTGTATCCATTCGTTGCTTGCAGCATTCCAATATTCTCTGATGAATAGAACGTCTTGGGTCTCAACTGCCAAACCAGTTCGGTCTCTCAATAAGGCTACTTGCCCCATTATGACTTCGCCTTCTGAATAGCCGCCATCAGAACCTCCGCTCCAAATTTCCTTTGGATACATACTGACTCTACTCTTGACCAATACTGTGATGTCCTGGTGTGAACCATTCACTACATTGGATACTTCTTCTTGACAGCTAGGTCCTGATTGAGTGGGCTTATCAGGTTCATAGGCAACACGAATAGTTCTGAATCCTTCGTATTCACCAGCAGATGGCTCAATTCCCTTGAGACTTGGATTGTGCTGTGGATTAGCACTGAACCACTCAATTGTACCAGTTGCGTCATCCGTATGTACGCGTGCGAATGAACGACTATTCTTGGCTGGGTCGATGTAGATGTTGAGACACTTTCCACCGATTGCCTGACCGTTGCTCTGAATTAATGAAGCATCAATATGGAATGATTCCTTCAGGAATAATACCGGATATATTGTACCGTTTGTTGGAGACTCCCATGTCTCGAAACTGTTCTTGAATGGGCCGATTTCACTGATTTGCAAACTGCTGTTTGACCAAACTTCGAATTTGTCGAAGACTGTTTTGTTGCGGTAGCGATAAGCATCATTATTGTCATATGCGTTGTAAGTGACTGTTACTAGTGCTGTTCCTGCATTAACACCACTGATTGGGCATTCGATAAGGTAAGCACCGAATTCATCGGTACTAGAGGACGGGCATGTTTGTGGGCCATCTGGGCTATTGATCATCTCATAGGAGGCGCGGATTTGACGGTTCATCAAGACCTCACCTAATTCATCAGAGAGGTTTCCTGTTATCGTCATTGGCTTCTCGATTATCTCAAGAGAGACTGGGTCGACATCAGAAGTGAAGACGACTTGGTGATCAAGTGTTAGGTTGCTATTACCAATTAGACTGAATCCATTGCCGTTGTATGGAAGAGTTCTGCGATAGTGATCACTTCCCGGTACATCTTGACATGGGTCCCACTTTCCTTGTAGGCCCAGATATTGTGGTTGTAGCTCCGAACAGCCTTCATTAGGAAGGGTTTCTTCAAATCTCAGATAAACATTAACAGGTCCAAAACCATCGGGTAGGAATGAAGTCGGGTCATCTCTCAACAATATTGGGTTAAGAGGTAAGAAGTTGGACTTTAAACAACCAATCGTCTCATTTCTATCAAGAGTATCGTCAGCATTTACATCCCTATCTGGGCGGCCATCGCCATTTCCATCGAAGGTGCAAAGGTGGCTATTATCAGCAGCAAGTTCTGGAAGACTGATTACACCGGCACTTGGGGCAAGGGTTGCTACAACTTGTCGGTGATATGTACTGTCGAATGCTAATCCTTCAAAGATGACATCGACAAGACCGCCATTTGGTGCGCTATACCCCGATAGGGACTGTCCGCCAGAATCCCTTATTACAGTTCTATTGTCATCGGTTACTTTGGCTGTGAAATCCCAAAGTTCTGAACTTCCTCTAACATTTGGTGATGTTGAAACAATTGCAATGTGTGTTTGTGAAACAATCCAAATTTCCTGTTGAGCACTATTTCCAATTAGCAAATCCATTCCTTCAAACTCAAACTGCAAGAATGAGTTTCCAAGCGTGTCATCGGCTGAAACATTGAATTCAATTGAGAACATTCCACGCTCATCAGTATGGTTAACTCCAGCTAACCCACCAGACCAATTCCAATTTACTGGCACACCTTGAACTGGCTGTAATGCATTATCCACCAAGCGTGCAGAAATTGTGCTAGTTGTATTACGATACAGGCGCGGAACTGATGTTAACTGGAAGTCTGTGGTTCCTACTACTGTTACGTTGATGTAGCCTCCAGTGGTTGCAAGCACAGAACTATTTCCTGTGAAGAAGAAGTCGGAGTTAACGAAATCTACCTTCATTCCATATGTTCCCGCTGCATATTCAGTGAACCATGTCCAATTGTAATCATATACGGCTTCGTTATTTTCAAGCACAGGGTTAGTCACGTATGCTGTTTCCCTTGTTCCTTGGAAAACATCGTTGTGATCAATATCGACCTGTAAGGTGATTGTGCCTTCAGTCCATGGCGCCCCAGTACGGTTAGATACTGTTCCATTGACTCTAACTGTCTCACCTGTGTTTACTTCTGGAATTATTTCACATCTATCGAGGCTGTCAGGGTCTGTGGGGTTGACCTTGCCACATGGTGGTAGGTCTGAATCTCCTCCGTTAGTCAGTGCAATATACCAATAATCTGCATCTGCACTAATAAATTGTCTCAAAGTCTCGGATTCATCTGTTAAATCGAGTGGGTTTCCAGACCACAACATAGGCCAAGCCTTACCGGCTTTTGCGGCGATGTATTCATCAGTGCTTTCAAATGCTTGTTCATTCCATAAACTCGACCATGCTCCATATGTGCCATCTTGATTATTGATACTTGCATTCCACCAATATATCGGGCTTGTTCCTGCGAATGATATAGTTCCTTCAATATTCATCCTATGCATTACACGTACAGTGAATGTATCGGTTGCATCACCATGCATCCACGGGAATGGCCATTCCCAGTTGGCTTCATTTGAATCACTTTGATCACCAAGACCTGGGTCTACGTAAATGGTAATATCAAGGTCACCATAAGGCAATGTTGTATTTGAATAATCGTAACGAATTGGATCTCCTTGTGAATCTAGTGCAACATTGTGTTGGCGTGTTAGGCTATTCCAGATAATCTCCTCATAGCCCCCTGAAATCTGACCTATGCCGTTATCTAAAGTAGAGTTCCAACGAACTTGCTTCCAACTTCCAGTTGCTCCAAGGTTTTGAACGAAAGTCAAGGAACACCATCCATTGCCATCAGAACGGTAACCTTCTCCACCAAAACCGGTGAAATTGGTTGGGTGAGTTGCATTTCCAAATAGCCCTCCGGAAATCTCGAATGTTAATGGCGCATGGGCGATTCTATTGTCAAATACTCCGCGCTTCCAATCGGCGGTATAATGTGCCTTCATATCCAACCAAAATGGTTGTTCATCGCTTCGGAAATAATTCCAAGCAGCATAATCAACTGTTAGATTTGCTTCTGCACCTATGGTGTAAATACTGGATTGAGAGCCATTAAAGATGAACATTTCAGTTACCACTGCATATACATTGTAAGTTGTATTTGGGCCAACATCAATAGTTTCTGGGAAAATAAATTGTCCGACTGTGAAATTTCCATTGCTGTTTGACAATACATCAATTGTCTCCAATGCGGTGGTTCCATTGCTGGCCCACTCGATATGTACTTGCACTGGCAATAAGCTAGCGTTTTCAACAACACCTGTAGTGATATTGAACCATTCTACCTTACCTCTGAAAACTGCCGGTTTCAAGGAATCCAACCACAAGTTTTCAGGCATATCAAGAGTGATGTAGGTTGTAGCCTTATCATCATCATCTAAAATACAATCATTATCGCTATCCCAATCACTGGCTGCACTAGTTCCGCCTCCGATATCGGTGCAGACATGATTTTCCTCTAAGACATCATAATCCAAATCATCCCAGGTGTCATTGTCATCATCATCGTCAATACTATCAGGGCCAGTTCTACTGTCAAGTGGGTTTGCAAGTCCTTCACCAAAGCCATAGTCATCGTGATCCCATGGGTTTGTAGAATTCATACCAAAGCGAAGTGGCCAAAGAAGTACCTCGTCAACATCATGCATACCATCAGAGTCATCATCATCATCAAGGTCATCTCGCTCTCCATCGTTATCGTGGTCCCATGCCGAAACTAGACCTGTGGGTCCGGCAAGTTCGACCGTGTTTGTTAGGCCATCTGCATCCCAATCATCATCTGCCCAATCTAGGATTCCATCGTTGTCGTGGTCCCAAGGTGATTGTTCTTCACCAAAAAAGCAACCAATGGTAGCTTCTTGAATGACGTCTGAAATGCCATTATTATAATCATCCCAATCTTCTGCATCTGGAACCCCATCATTATCATTATCTACATCGTAGAATTTGGGGACGTAGAGTCCCTGACTCATCTGTCCGCGGTCATGGACTGCTTGATACCAGCCATCGTCATCGACATCTGCATCATTACCGTCATCATCATTATCTATGCAATTTGTACCTTGGAAGAAATTGCCATTGTCTTGGCCAGCATCATTATCTAAATCATCATCAATATCGATTTCGAAATAATCCCAAACACCATTGTTATCATCATCCACATCGTACCAATCATAGACTGCATCATAATCATCATCAATATCCACGGTGTTATTAGATGCCAAAAATTGGCCTCCATCTCCGTCGCTATCTCCATCAACATTATTCTTGAGGAAGTCTGCACCGACTTCATCTGGGAAGTCGTCTGCATTTGCATCAAAGTTCCAACTCCAAAGCCCACTAGTAATTCCAAACCAAGTTAGGAACATATCAGTATTGTTGACCATCTGATCATAGGAAACCGCTGATATTGTTGCACCGCCGAATTCAAATTGATAGCACTGGGAATTGCATGAAAGAGAGTTATTACTTGCATGGGTAAATGCTCCTTGATTGAATGTTGGATCTGGGCGTGTTGAATAAGGAGCCCCGAATTGTGCACCTGCACCATTCAATGGCATATGATATCTCAATGCATATTCCCAGCCACAGGCCCAGCCAATTCCTTGGGAGCCTGCTGTCCAGCCACATACCTGATTATCTATTGTACCACCCATTTTGATATCATTGATGTCCATAATCCCATCATTTCCTTCGTCTTGGTCCCAGTAATCGGGCATCCCATCTGAATCTTGATCTACATCTAATCCATTCTGAAGGGAGTCACCATCTGAATCAATATCCCAATCATTACCTCCATTCCAAGGGCTCCAACGAGCAAGTAGGAAGAAGTAGAATTCTGGAACTGTGCCTTGGGTCAAGGGGTTGGTTGTTGTGTCATAGCCGTTGTAATCTATCTCAACTGAAGCGAATGGGTTGGTTCCGAAAACCAAATTCCAATGGTCGGTAGCATTAGCAGCATATGTAGCACCGTCTTTGGTTCCATCTGTTTCATCTCCGTCGCCCACTGGGTACCAGGGTGTGTAGAATGAATCTGATTGGTCGTAATCAACTAACCCGCAATTTCCATCATCTGGATCATAAAGGTCGTTGATTCCATCATTATCGTCATCCCAATCCATATCGTTTTCAAGGCCATCTCCATCAATATCTGAGTCAAGGGTGTTTGGACCATCGTCACGATACTTGCTTCCATTCATTGCATGTAAGTCGTTATCGTTATCCAAGTCACAGTCCCAATCAATATCGAGGTAATCGACGATTCCATCGTTATCATCGTCTACATCATCCCAGTTAGAAATACCGTCTCCATCCCAATCGTTAAAGTCAGAAAATGAGGCTCTGCGAGTGTCACACTTAGGGTCTGGATTCAATGGATTTGGGTTTTGAGCGGTTGGGCAATTCCAACCGGCAACTACTGCTTGGTCATCGAGAGGGAAAGAGTCGTTTTCATTGACAATGTTGTCATTATCAGTATCATATGGTAAATCAGCAGCGTTGAATTGCGTATTTGTATAATCATCTGGAGTGGTTGTACCACCGAGGTCTGAATCAAGCCAATCCCATATTCCATTATAATTCTGGTCGAATGGGCGCCAGCGGTCATTGTCCACATCGGAATCATAATCCATTTCACAATCGATGCCGGTTACTCCATCGGTATTGCCTCCAGGGGTTTGATAAGGAGATGTGTCCATTCTAGTGTAATCATTCAAACCATCAGCATTTGTATCTAAGTTAGCACAAGCATCTGGAATCCCGTCATTATCATCATCTGGGTCCACCATGTCGAGAATACCATCATCGTCATCATCGGTATCTGCGCTATTTGGAAGACCATCATTATCGGTATCTGGGTCAAGGAAATTTGGCACTCCATCGCCGTCTAAATCTCCGTCGACAATGTTAGTAAAGGCAGGATTAGGAGTACGGGAGTTTTCAAGAGATACGAAATCTATACCTCCGCTATAAGCTCTATAATCATTCAATTGCCAGACTCTTTGGCCTGCATCACCAGGATAAGTAATGATAGTTGTTATGCTGGCATTGTAAGGATCAACATCGTTGATGTCTGCGACACCATCATCATCATCATCATCATCGAAGTAATCTTGTATTCCATCGCTATCACTATCGCAGGGCCACTTGAATTGGTCTATCCTGCCATCATTATCATCATCCTCATCATATCGACTTGAACCTGAACCATCATTGTCTTCATCGCTAACTCCATCATTGTCGTGGTCGAAAGGAAGTTGGTCAGCAAGGTAGTATTCACCTACCATTGTTCCTGTCCAAGGGTGAACGGTTGTTGATATCAAGAAACGGTCTGTGCTAACATTCCTAGGGTCGAATCCACGGCTTTCAAGGTCATCAAAGTCAATTGGACCTTCTAAAATCCCATCATTATCATCATCCCACTCTTCGTGGTCCAATAGTCCATCATTGTCGTGGTCATATGGGTCAGTTGCTGCACATCCATCGAAGCGCTCTAACAAATCGTAAATTCCATCATTGTCGTCATCTAGGTCATCTAGGTCTTGAATTCCATCGTTGTCGTGATCTTTACCATTGGTTTCCTCAAGGAAAACGCCGTAGTTTTGAGAGCGGAGGTCAAGTAGAGAGAGGTCCTCTACTTTTCCAAATGCAACCATTGGGTCTGCATATTGAACATCATAAAGAGCAGGGTGTCCGTTTGGTCCATAGTGGGAGCCTTGACCGTCATCCCAACTTCCCTGTCCGCCTTGTTCGATAGTTTGAACTTGTGTAGAAAGTGGAGACTTTGCTTTCTCATTCAATGAAATAACATCTTCTTGGGTTCCAAGATCAGCCAAAATAGCTCCAAATCCGGCAAGCATGCTCAATAGGAACATACTTACTAATCCAAGAGACATTGATGCTTGTCTGGTGTTTGTAATCTTCTCATTTAACATTCGTTCATTTGTCATGGTGACCTCTCCAATCCGGCTCGCCACCTCCTTACCCTATTTGAAGCGCGCTGCATGGGTGTGCAAAGAGGTATCAAGTGGGGGTTTTGGTATCATGCCCATATTGCGCGCAGCGTTGCG
>JAAZXA010000079.1 GCA_014240385.1 Methanobacteriota archaeon
ATTCCGTTTTTCACAGCAAAGGGGAAGGGATTCACTCTTCTTCATTTTTGATTAATCTAGCCCCACCCGGCAACCTAACTAATTCAGGGCGACCCTCAAAATCAGATGGTTTCGCCGAAAACATAGCAGCAATCAGTAATCCAAGGAATACTCCAAATAACCCTCCAGTGATTAATCTAACTGGATTGGTTGATTCATAGGAAGTTAGCATTTGGGTAAAACCATCGATGGCGATAGGGAGCACTGAAATCCCGACGATTGCCGCCGCTGCAATCTTTCTCTTACCAGATTTGTAGATTAAATCTAATCTTGTAGAACCAAGCACTGACAAAAAGGAGTCAGTTATTGTCCAACGATTACTACCTCGCCGAGAAAAAATCCAAGCACCAATAGCAAGGCCGAGGAATATTCCTACATCTCTTGTACAGACCGGCATTTGATTGCCATTGATTTCCCAACTACGCTCATGCTTTTGATGGCAGTTTAAATCTCCGAATGAATAGATAAATCCAGCATAAGGGTTCAGATTGGTCCATGAAAATAAGCCCTCTGCTGGTTGATTATGGCCAATTCCTCCCTCATTCACCCCATTTCCCCAAGAGCCCCAACCATCTTCCTTGGCGTAGTCAAAGGCATTGGCTCGACCTGAAAGTCTTGGTACTGAATCTTCGTCTAAAGTCGCAGGAGCAAGAAAAAATGAAATCAAGAAAAAGAGGCTTACACCAAATACCCATGAACCAACTTTCTGGGCTCTAGCCTTGCCAAGGTCCTCTACCATGGGCGCTTCCATCAAGAAATAATACTTGAAGATTGCATTAAACAGACAATTTTGGGCAAGACTTCAATGAGGTTGAAGTGAACGCAGGCTTGGAGGGGTGAGTTGACTAGTAATCGAATTGCCACTCCGGCTTGGGAAAGGAGACCTCTGACCATAAAGCAGTCATTTGTAACGGCTCTTGTTTTGGCTACTTATACAGGAGTTTTGACTTATATCGTTGTCATTTATGCGCACGCATTTCGTTCTGGGTTTTTACTCGGGCTTCAAATTGCAGGAATAGGGTGGGTATTGATTTTCACTTCTTCTTTTGCTTCTTATTCAATAATGGGTAGAAGAGTTAGAGTCGAAATACCAGTTGCCGAGTCTGTCTCACATTTACGTGAAGTGCTGGGACCAATTCAAGCCAAGGCTGAGCATGACATTACCACTGGTTCGCGCCAATGGCATGTATTGACCCATGTTGTCGACCGGGGTCTTGGAGTTGGAGTTGATTTGAACGATCTTGAATCTGCAAGTGCAAAGGCCGCAGTGGAAATCTGTCTATCCGTTCGCCATAGAATAGGCAGAGTTACTTTCGTTACTGGCAAAGGCGGGGTGAATAGTCGAAATCCTGAGTTGCGCTCTCAGACTTTGATTCAGTTGGCAACTGCGGAAATCATTGCAGATTTCCATCTCTGGAAAAAGCGCAGTACCATCACCTTAAGGCCACGTAAACCACCCATGCCACGGCGGGAGTTTTTGATTAAAATGGTGGCATTGGGAGGGCCGTTGGCTGGTTTTGGGGCAATCGGTTTCATGGATGCTGCACAAGCAAACACCCTGAGCGGAGTTGTTGGTGCTGGAGCAGGTTTGTTCTTGACTTGGTTATTGATAACTCACAGTCGTTAGACCTCAACCCTTTGGAAGGCTACTCCACCAAACTTTGTATTCTGCAATTGTGGTGGGAGCAGGGCATCCAAGATGCCCTGATGTTAACATCTGAAGCCTTGCTGTTGTTGCTTCTAGTAACTTATCAATTGCTTCTTTTGGCATTCTATCTTCATCTAAAATCCAATCCATGGCTTTGGATGTATCTTCTTTTGGACATCGCCTTCTCCATTCTGCCAAGTGTGCTTGCATCGGCCACAAGGCCAATACCATTCGCCCAAAGCCAATCCATTCTGCTCCAATTTTGAAAGTCGGTGCATCAGAGAATGGAACATGGATTTGTTGTCGGTGTGTCCAACCTATTTTTTCAAACCATTTTACCAGCCTCTGAGTATGCCTTTGTGAAACTGCGCGCACCGGCCCCAAGTGTCGCCTCAATGATGGAACGTCTGCTGATGGAATGAAGGATAAGGTACCCATCAAGGACCAAATAGAATGGTGGATGCAGGAAGAGGCAACATCCGATTCCCTTGCCTTGGCGATAATCCAGGCCTTCTCTGCCTTTTCCAACCATGATGCTGGACTTTTTCCTGCTAACCAATCCTCCATCAAAGAGGTAGATTCTATCGGCGAACCAGGTAGGCGTTTTTGGGTTGCCATACCTTCGACTAATCTCTGAAGATGATGCCTATCTACTACTTGGGGGTCGACATTCAAAGGTGGGGGCCGCTTGTTTAGGAATCCTCTAATGGCTGCTGATAATTCTTTTTTCAATTGTTTTTTGCTACCTTCATTGAGTATAGGTCCAGCGATGGTGCATAGGTCGAATGGTGCAGGGTTTTTTTCTGGCTTGCCAAGTAATTCATGAAATCCCTCTCTAACCTTTGCCTGTAGTTCATTGGTTTCGAAATATTCCGACTTTTGTGAACTTCCTCTAAGGGTTCCTCTATTGATTCTCTTCATCGCCATAGCAGGATCACAATCTACCCAAATAACAAGGTCAGGAATTGCTGCTCCAGCATTCATTAATGCGACTTTCCTGTAACCGAGATTTCCCACGCTCCCTTGATAGACCAATGAAGAGTGGATGTTCCTGTCACTAATTACCAACTCGCCGCTCTGCAACCTAGGTAGTATCCATGTGTGAGTGTGATCAAGACGGTCTGCAGCAAATAATGCGGCTTCTTGAAGTGGAGATTTATCGCCCTTTTTTACCGACTCTAGGGCTAACAAACCAATCGGGCTATTTCTTCTTGGTTCATGAGTCATTACTACTGCGGGAAATGGGAAATCCGAGACTATTTCTTTGAGTATTCGGGCTGCTTCGCCTTTTCCCGAACCATCTCCACCTTCGACGGTGATCAAATACATCAAGAATCATCCCCAGCAGACTTAGTTCTCTCATCGACTGCATGGTCAGCGAACTGTTCTTTGACCATCATCATCAATACCATCCCCATCAAAATTAATATTGGCCCAAAGATGATGAAACCACGGCTGCAGAGAGAAATTCCCGCTAGATATTGAGTTCTACGATAGCGCTTACCTCTTCTTGCTTCGTGAGCCGCATAAAGCCCAACAAAGGCAGTTAAAATGGTGATAACGGCGACAATTGTACTTACTGCAACTGCCGCGGATAGTATCGAATTAGGGTCTTCAATGACCTCTTCTTCCACTCCATCTCCCTCATGCATAGTCAATGGTACTTCACCTGTTTGACTGGGGGTGAATGTACGATGAATTGTTTTGAAACCGTCTTTGACTGAAGTCATATCCATTCGTTTCGCTAATATGTCTCCAAAACGATAATACCCATTTGCATCTGAAGTTGTTTTATCTATTAGAGCACCTGTTTCTGAGTCGCTCAAGGTTATTGCCACTCCTGCAACTCCTTCACCAGTTTTATTGTGAAGGGCATGGCCGCTGATATCCACATTAGCATCCGATTTGAACAATGAAGATGATAATAAGTCATCGGGATTATTTGAAAGTAATAAGAATCCACTAAGCAAGCCCATCAAACTACCACTAACGATTAGAACTGCAACAATAGTTCTAGTCATTGCTCGACCAGCATAATCAGCTCTAATCTCCATCAAAATGTCGATTCTACGTTCTCTTTCGTTGCGTTTTTTCCAAATACTCATGACCCCTGTTTGGTCATTTGAAGACTTTTTACTCGTCATCTTCAAACACGTCCATCGGGGCTAAGGCCTTCGCCTCATCATCCTGTGGTCTTCGCCAGACTTTGAACATTCCAATTGCTGCAGTTGTCAAAGCAGCAATTGGTAGCAGTGAGTAAATCATGTAATGTTGAAATGTAATATCCTCTTCCTGCTCTTCACAATCGCTACAACTTTGAATTGTTGGAACCGGAACTGGAACTGGCTCTTGCACTACGGTGTCATTATTTTCTTCAACTTCAATAAATTCAACTTCATACAATGAATCCCATTTCTTGCCAGTTAGCCACATTTTCCCTTGGTCATCGATTGCTATCCCGTTCAACACATCATTTTCGCCATCGGTTTGGAGTACAGATAATGAACTTGCATTGACAATAATATCAACAATTCCAGTGCTAGAATTAATTCTGATAATATTTTCATCTTGCCAAATATTTGCCCAGATATATTCACCTGTACATTCAAGTTCATTCAACTTGTTGACTGGCTGCCCATCTAGGCTTACATTCAAATGTCTTACAATACTGAAATTTTCATACTCTCTGAACGAAAGACTTGAACTACCATTGGACATAACTAAATTAGTACCATTATTGCATAATCCCCATCCTTCTCCTTCGTATTCAAGTTGAGATACCTGCTGAAAATTTGATATATTCCAGACTAGAGCAGTTCCACTTTCATAGGTCAATTGAATTAGTTTATCATCGATTCTTGCCAACCCCTCACCGAAATAAATTCCATTCAAGTCCTTGCTTCGGTTGATCGTCCCATTTGGATGCAGTTCTCTTAGCGTCGACTCTCCCCTTAGCCCCGTACTTTCATAGAACATTCCATCATACCAGAGCAGTCCTTGAGTGAATGCCTGCTCGTCATGTTCGACTTCATTTGTAATATTCACTTGCATAAATTGAAGTTCGGATTCAGAGGATGAAGTTGATTCTCCTGAAACCTCTTCAATGTAGATGTATTGAAGCGAAGAAATGAATAGGATGCTTGCAAAGAGGGCTCCAATCATTCTCTGCATGTCTGATGCCTGCTCCACCGAGCCTTAAATACCTCATTCAAGGTGGTCCCACCGTAACGCATTGCGTTACGCTGAGGTGCTACAAATGATGAAACTCAAGTCCACATCCGCCGGCCTTCCTGTCGCCCTGATTTTAATTCTCTTATTGGCTTCAATAACGCCTCTTGTTAGTGCTTCAACAGAAGAGGAATCTGAAGATATTTTGGAACTCCTCCCGCCTCCCTCCGCACTAATGCCATTGGATGGTTTTATCGCCGAAGAAGGGCGTCCTTACTTGTTCATGGATGAAGGTGAACCGGTTTATTCCGCCACCTCCTACTTGAAACAAAAATGGTGGGATGCAGGTTCACCAAATATGTTCCAAGAAGATAGTTCAACTCAAGGAAGGGCTTCTGCACGTGCCTGTAGTAGATTAGCCGAAGGAGATAGCATAAGCGTAGCAGCTTATGGTGGAGGGACTACAACAGCAACCGTTGAACGAGCCACCAATACTGTGGCATTCGTCCTACAGGATGGCTACACATTATCATCAACTGTACTCTCAAATTGGGCAACAGACTGGGACAATACTATCTATCCAACCTTAACTACCTACTTTGGTAAAGATTACGGCACAGGTATTCCCGAGCCTCCAGATGTTGATGGAAATTGTCAAATTATCGTTGCAATCATTGCTATTGATGGAGCCTTCGGCACAGGTGGATACTTCCAACCGGGCTATGCTGCCACAAGAGAAATCGTCTTCATCGACCATGCAGATGCCTCACTTTCATGGAGCAAGGTCATTTTGGCTCACGAATTACAACATCTTTTGCATAATGCCGCAGATTCTCAAGAATATTTGTGGATTGACGAAGGTGCAGCAGATATGGCTGCCTTCCTTTGTTTTGGTGCATCCTCGACTCTTGCAGGACACTCCAATGCTTGGACTCAGGACAGTGGAGTCAGTGTTCGATGGTGGAGCCAGAGAATTGCAGATTATGGTGGCGGATTCCTGTTTTTACTTTGGCTAGCAGACCATCTTGGAGGTGGAGCAGCAATACGCCAACTGGTGACCAATACTCAAACTGGCTCTCAAGGAATTGAATCCTTGGCTCAAACTCCTCCAAATAATGGTGGTAGAGTTCTTGGCAGTACCTTTGAGGAAGTATTTGCAAACTTCACAATCGCTGCGACTCTCGATTCTTCAATCGGTATCTATGGTATGTCCAATATCGACATGACCGATCTTTGCAGTGGCTCAGCATTTTGTAAAATCCAACCTGCTGCTTCAAACACGGATTGGGCACAACCGTGGGAATCCCGAGGGAACTTCATCGAAGGATGGGGTGTTCAAATGTTCAAATTAGAGCCTGGTTCAGCGTCTGATGCACCATTATCTATTCGAGTAACTGCTGATGAAAGCGGCATGAATGGACGTATTCTAACAAGAGCAAGTGGCGATGGCCTGTACACTGTTCATGATTTGAATTTCAATAGCATGGTCGCAACTGCAATGGTCCCAGGGTTTGGGAATGTTACCGACGAAGTGCATGTTATTGTCTGGTACGAGAGTTTTCAAAGTGATTGCAATTATTGTTCAGTCTACCCAAATGCAACATTAGATATCGAAGCTGCTAGGATTACCTCTCCTGCAAGTCTTGCCCTCGAACCAGCAGTAATGGCAGATAGGGATGGAGATGGTAATGATGATACGATGGCATTACCATTCACAGTAACTTCAAATGCCTTCTTTGAAAACCTAAATGTCGAAGTTTCAGCCCGAGATTCTAATGGCGACGTGGTGGATCAATTCACCACTAGCATCGAAGCGGGAGGGGGCGTCCCAGCCCTTGGCATCATGTATTGGACACCCCATACAAGCGGTGATTATGATCTCGCTTTTGTTATGAAAGACGTATTAGGGGAGTTCATTGATCAGGCAACAACTAGTAGTCAAATGGTCTACAATATGCAGCCTTTGCCAAATGCTAGTTCGAGCACGAATGCAACACTAACTTGGCTACCAGTCCAATTCACGGGCTCTGGTGTTGACTATTGGGGGTTGACCGATAGTAACAACACCTTCCCTCACTCTGATGAACCCACGGCATTCCTTTGGGACTTTGGAGACGGGAATGTTTCAAGTTTGAAATCTCCATATCGAGGATATCGGGATGAAGGATTTTACTGGACCAATCTGAGCGTTCAGGACCAAGGTGGAGATTGGAGTCCAAATTATCCAGGATACGTCGTTGTCGGAGACCCATTCGTGCCAATCGTCAATGTCCATGATGGTTCTGGAACACAAGTAGTTTCTTCGATTACAGTTTATACAAATCAGCGTATTCAATTATCCTCTTTATCGACTCAAGACAATGTGCCAAACGATCACCTCCTATTCAATTGGAGTTGGGGAGATGGTGATTTTGAAGGTGGTATCAGCCACACAGTCGTTAGCCACGAATGGACTGAAGGCGGTAATGGCAATGGCAATGAAATGACCGTAATGGTCTCGGCATGGGATGGCAAGAATACTGGATACCATAATTTCAGTGTTTTTGTTAAAAACAGACTGCCACGCTTAATTTATGATGATGTTTTAATCGTCGACACATATACTTCATTGCCAATGCCGGAATTGTTCATTGATGAAGATGGAGAATTAGTAAGTATCGATTGGCAATTTACATCAGGAGCCGCTGTGAATGAGGTCGATGTTGATCGTAGCAGCGACTTCACAACTACTACTAGCAGCGACTGGCAACCTACTGCAGCGTGGAATACCCCAGGGAATAAAACTGTGACCGCCACTGTTTTCGATGATGACGGTGGTCAATCTACTGTTCAACTAAATGTGCTAGTGCTGAATCAATGGCCAGTTGCAGATATTGATACCTTGGATGGAAGTTCCAACATTATCGATTTCAGGCAGCAAGATGGCATGGTGGACTCGATTTACAGTTTTGATGGCCGTGATAGTTTTGACCCCGATGGCTCAGTAGATGATTCATCAGTCCTCAATTTCCAATGGTTCTTCAATGATGGCACAAATTCCACCAAGGCTCAAGTTTCACATGCTTTCAATACACCAGGTCAGCACACAGTTACTCTGATTGTTACGGATGAGGATGGACAAGCATCTGCTAACAGAACTCTAATTATCCAGATAAGAAATCCCTTGCCAATAATCGAAGTTAAGATTCTTGATGCTTGGAAGAATGGGGATATTGTGAATGCTAATACACCAAGGGAAGATGGATTCACTGCAGACTCCTATTCAAGAACTTTTGATGATGACAATAGAACCCATGCCTCCACTGGAACTTTACTCTTCTTCGATTCTAGTGGAACGCGAGATGGCGATGTTGGATTTGCAAATAATATGATTCCATTCATCCGTAATGATAGCGATTGGAATGGCTTGATTGAATATACTTGGGATTTCGGCGATGGGACACCTCCTTCAAAAGAAAGTCACCCTTGGCACTCCTATTCAGTTCCGGGAACCTATACTGTGACTCTAACCGTTCGAGACGCCTTCGAAACTGGAGATACCACTAGTGCTAGTTTTACAATCGTAGTAGACGCACCTCCAACCACCGGGGGGGTTTCAGAGGCATCAGACATAATCATCAATGAATTGTCCATATTCCATGTTAATGCAAGCGACCCTGAACAAAATAGAAACTACGATATTTATCGGGATCTCAATATCGATGATGGCAGTGTTTATGACCATGACCTGATTATTCCAAGAGCCATGGCAATATTCTGGGATATGAATGACCAAATAGATGTTGATGGTGATGAAAACCTGAAAAATGATTGGGAAATCAGCCCTAATGGAGAGGCAAGTCCTCGTATGACTCACATTTATGAGGAAGTTGGTGAAGTGATAATCACCGTAAGGGTTTGCGATGGAATGGGGGTTTGTGTTCAAGAATCACTACTAATTGAAATCAATGAAAGTCCAGACAAGACGCCGACTTTATCAGACTTCAAGTGGGCTGATACCAAGGCTTGGTTATCTGATACTGGTGGCGAGTCTGCCACTGTTTTGGCCTTGATTATCGCGGTTCTTATTATGGGCTGGATGGTAATGAGAGCCCCTGCAGACTATGATGAAGAAGAAGCAGCAGAAATGGCCGACTCTTACAATGTGCAAAATGTCGAGAGTGAAGGCGGAGTATTAGGAATGGACCAACACGAGCCACCTCCAAAACCGGGTATATTATCAAAGGATGAACGCAGAAGTTCAGAATCTGGATATGTACGCCCAGTACGCGCCAAAAAGCGTTAGAGGTGATTTATTGAAAGGATTTAGGCGTATTTCGCTTATGCTCCTAGTCCTAATGCTGCCATTGTTATTGCCATTGCAATTTAACTCGCTATTGGTTAACAATGTAAAGGCTTCATCTTGTAGTGTTGAAAGCGGGGAAAATGCTCGTTTCGACGAACATTTACTGAATGTGTCTGTAAATGATTCGAGTTATGTCTATTGGGATGATTATGAAGATTCTAATGATAATACGCCTAATGCCAGACAATGGGACCAGCCATTTATGCAAGAAGAAAAAAAACCCTTGACCCCTCTCGACAGAGGCTTTCACACCTCTTTTGTTGTTGAAAATGGCTCAGCTTCGGGGGTTCAAATGAACCTCACATTAGGTAAAAGATACACCTTCTGTATCACTGTCGATGACATCAATGCAAACGGAACTACAAATCCAAAAATAGACGCATACCTATTCACAAGCAGTGATTATTCTTCGTACTCAGAACAATACGCCTATCTCAACAGCGCTGAATGGATGGTTGACTTAGAAGAAAACATACCTGTTGAATGGAGAGGTGGATTATGGAGATCGTTCAGGGATTCAAACGATTATGAGAATATTCGAGAAACTGATTTCAGCGTCGTTCTTGATAAATTAGAGGTTCATTCCTCTTTACTGTCTGAAACTTCTTATGAAGAATTCGTCGTTGTTATCGATGCTATTGATAACTCACATATTCAAGATGCTCCAGCACCGCATGCTACCATTCTTGTGGACCTGACTGTGATGGTCGAAGATGCATTCATATTACCAACTTGGACTGTGCCATTGACTTGTATGGCCTTGATTGTTCTTCTAATTGCAGTTCCAATCATTATGCACTTCAAGCATGCGAAGGCAGGATTGACTGGAATTCATGTTGACTTGGTCCCTTCAATGGACAAAAAGTCCGAAGTCGAATCTCCTCCAGAAATATCAAAAGATTCTCCGTAATGAAGAAAATCAATATTCCATTAATGTCCAAGCATCACGCAAGTCTCTTACATTTACAAGGCCCTTATCCCCAAGGTGGAAATCATTCTGCAAAGTTGCGTAGACCAATGACTGTTCAAGAATCGGTGCGTGGAGGCGTGTCCAGTCTCCACCAGGCCCTAAGCCCATTATTGAGAAGGTGAAACCTTCACCCTTCAACTCCCATGAAGCCTCGACTAGTTTCAGACTCTCTTGTTGGGACTCTGTTGTCCAGCATAGTTTGAGAATTTCTCCTTTTTCGCTATTATCACGAACAACTGCAATGATATCATCACTTGATGGGACTCCTTCTTCATGGATGGAAGCGACGACTTTTACGCCCGCATCGGCTGCCGCTGACATCAAAACTTTGCGCTCTTTTTCAGGAATTGATATCTCTATATCGATGTAACTTACTCCACTGCTTATTGCCTCACCAAGAACACTTTGTCGTTCCGATTCGTCGCCCGGGAAAAATCCGCCTTCTGATTTTGGCCTACAGGAAAAAATAACTGGGAGTGGGATTCCGCCCTTTAACTCGGAGAGAATTTCTGAAACCTTAATGTCTGAAACTGAACGCTGATCCCATTGTGATTGATCCGTTTTTTTCTGTTCTGAATTCTGCTCGTCGCCTTCACTTGTAGCGCCCTTTTTGGGTTTGATTAGATAGGACTTATCGAAGCGTACCTCGACTAAATCAGCGCCACCAAGATTGGCTCTCGCTGCTTCATCAATCATTTCTTTCACAGTGCATCCGTCGAGGGCTACGCAGACGAGCGGGTCAGTCATCGAGCCGGCGACCTGACTCTCCGCCTTAACCATGTCGCGCCAGCAAGAAGCGCCGTCAAAGCAAACCATGGCTCTCTAATTTTACCTTTACTTTCACCTTTTACAAGCCCCCCTGAAGCCAATGTTCATGTACCTTGGAATCAAAGAAAATAATGAGTAGAGCAGGGTACCCTATGGGTACCCTGGGAAATTCCGCCAAGGTGAGTAAATGTCAGACGATTATGGAGCAGATAGTATTCAAGTTCTCGAGGGTCTTGAGGCCGTTAGAAAGCGCCCTGGGATGTATTTAGGAGACCCACACGATGGTTCTGCTCTCCACCACTGCATCTGGGAAGTTGTTGACAACTCAGTGGATGAACATCTGGCAGGGCACACTGATCTCATAGAGGTAATTTTGAACAAAGATGGCTCCCTCAACATAAGAGATTATGGCCGTGGTATTCCAGTTGATGAGCACGCAGAATTCGGTATTTCTGCAACGGAAGTTATCATGACTAAATTGCACGCTGGTGGGAAGTTCGACAATAGTTCTTACAAGGTATCAGGAGGCTTGCATGGAGTCGGAGTCTCTGCCGTTAACGCAGTTTCTGAATGGATGGAAGTTACTATTCATCGTAATAAGAAAGTATATCACCAGAGATATGAAGCCGGAGTCCCCACTTCTCCACTCGATGAAACCGGAGTATGCGATGATACAGGGACCTTGATCGCATTCAAACCTGACTTAGGAATTTTTACAAATGTTACTGAATTCGAATTTGAACAAATCGATACTCGCCTCAAGGAGACCTCTTTTCTTAATGCTGGACTAAAAATCGTCATTACCGATAACCGAAGCGAAGATACCCATGTTAGCACTCACCATTACGAAGGAGGGCTAAGCGAGTATGTTTCTCAATTAAACTCAGGAAGGGAGATCCTTCACTCCGAAGTAATTCAGATTACTGGAGAAAGGGAAATTGAGTTGGAAAGTGGATTGGCCGAGGTTACAGTTGACCTAGCATTACAATGGTCTAATGCCTTTAGTGAATCGATTCGGTGCTACACCAATATCATCCGTAACAAGGATGGAGGCACCCATATGTCGGGCCTTCGGACAGCCCTGACTAGTTGTTTAAATTCATATGCAAAGAAAAGAAATCTGCTGAAAGGTGAAGCACTTTCTGGCGACGATGTGCGTGAGGGCCTTGCTGCAATTGTCAGCATCAAACATCCCGACCCTTCCTTTTCATCTCAAACTAAAGATAAGTTAGTCAGCAGCGAAGTCACAGGTATCGTTCAAACGGTCGTTTACGAAAAGTTGGGGGAGTTCTTTGAAGAAAATCCATCAATTGCTAAAATTATTATCGAAAAGGCACTTTTAGCATCCAAGGCTAGAAAGGCAGCCCAGAAGGCGCGTGAATTGACTAGAAGAAAGGGAGTTCTAGAAGGAGGTGGACTACCTGGTAAACTAGCAGATTGCCAGTCAAGAGACCCTAGTGAATGCGAAGTTTACCTTGTTGAAGGAGACTCTGCAGGTGGTTCAGCGAAAACTGGTAGAGATCGTAGAATTCAAGCAATCCTACCGCTCCGTGGTAAAATCTTGAATGTCGAAAGACAAAAACATAATTTGGTGAAGGTATTTCAAAATCAAGAAATTCAGACTATGATTCGCGCATTGGGAGCTGGCGTTGGGAATAACCCTGAAGACGAAGGTTCCTTTGATACCTCTAAACTTCGTTATTCCAAGATTATCATTATGACGGATGCCGATATCGATGGCGCACATATCCGCACACTTATGCTGACATTCCTTTGGAGATTCATGCGCCCAGCGATTATGGAGGGGCATGTGTATATTGCACAACCACCATTGTTCCAATTATCGAAGGGTAGAGTTAGCCGTTATGCATTCACTGATGAAGAAAGAGACACAATAATGGATGACTTGAGGGGTGATAACCCTAATGCGAAAATCGGGATTCAGAGATATAAGGGACTGGGTGAGATGAACCCCGAACAATTGTGGACCACTACAATGGATCCTGAAACTCGCACAATGTTGAGAGTTACAGTAAAGGACGCTGAAGAATCAGATCGGATGTTTGAGATATTGATGGGAGAGGATGTTCCTGATAGAAGGGCCTTTATTGAGCGTCACGCAAAGGAGGTGACCAACCTTGACATCTGATGAAATAAAAGAGGAAAAAGAAACTGTCGTCCCGACAGGTAATTTACTGAACCGTCCCTTGAATGAAGAGATGAAAAACTCATACATCAACTATGCGATGTCTGTAATCATTGGTAGAGCACTACCTGATGCCAGAGATGGGCTAAAGCCTGTACACAGGAGAGTTTTGTATGGTATGTATGAAGGTGGGCACACCTCTGAAAAGAAATTCAGTAAATCCGCACGTTCTGTTGGAGAGGTAATGGGTAAGTACCATCCTCACGGCGACCAATCAATCTATGATACAATGGTTAGGATGGCTCAAGAGTTCTCATTACGCTATCCATTAGTTGATGGCCAAGGAAATTTTGGTTCAATCGACGGAGACCCACCGGCTGCCATGAGGTATACTGAAAGCCGTTTGGATAAAATTTCTAAGCATATGCTTGCAGATATTGACAAGAATACTGTGGATTTTCAACCAAACTTCGATGATTCAGAGCAGGAACCAACGGTACTTCCGTCGCGTCTTCCAAATCTATTACTAAATGGAAGCGATGGGATTGCTGTTGGAATGGCAACACGAATTCCACCTCATAACCTAACTGAAGTGGCCGGTGCTGTGAAATTACATGTTGAAACTATTTTGGAAGAAGGAGAGGACAATCAGGGAATGCCTCAACTATCTATAGAACGCTACATGGAGCATGTCAAAGGACCTGATTTCCCCACAGGTGCGGCCATCCATGGGATCGATGGAATATATGATATGTACACATCAGGAAAAGGAAGGTTCCATGTCCGTTCAAAATGTGATGTCCTAGATGATGAAAAGGGCAAGAGAATCATTATCCATGAAATACCTTACCAAGTTAAGAAAGCAGATATGCTCATTCATATTGCCGAACTTGTTTCCAAAGGCGTAGCCATTGGAATAAGAGATATTCGTGATGAATCATCCAAAGAAGGTATCAGAGTTGTAATTGAAGTGAAGAATAATGCAGACCCTCATGCTGTTCTGAATCAATTATACAAATCTAGTAGACTGCAGGAATCATATTCTGCTAACATGATGGGTATCCTTGATGGAAGGCCTGTTCTTCTGACATTACCTATAATGTTGCATACTTATGTCTCCCATAGAGAATCGGTAATTGAACGAAGAGCAATATTCGAGTTAAGCAAGGCTGAAGCCCGAGCACACATTCTTGAGGGGTTGGTAAAGGCACAAGATCGAATAGATGATGTCATTGCTGCCGGTAAAGGAAGTTCAAGCCGTGAGCAATTTGAATCAATTCTCCAAGGAAAAGAAAAATCCCCAGGAATTGATGCATTTAGTTTCTCAGAGCCTCAATCTAAAGCAATCGCAGAACGTAGATTGTACCAATTGAGTAGGTTAGATGTTGAAAAGGTAAAGAGTGAATATGAAGAACTGCAACTAAAAATTGCTGATTTGAATGATATTATCTCATCAAGACCACGTCGTTTGAATATTCTTCTTACAGAATTGGATGAAGTTGTTGAAAAACATGGAGACGAACGTCGTTCTTTTATCGACCCAATGCCACTTTCAATGGACCGTGAAGACCTTATTGAAGAGAGAGCAATTGTAATCACATTGACTAATGATAATTACATACGACACTTACCTGCTGAATCGTTTAGAATGCAGAATAGGGGAGGAAAAGGAATGAAGGGGGTTCAAACAAAGAACGAAGATTTCCCTACTACTTTGATTACTTGTTTCAGTAAAGATAGATTGTTAATTTTCACCAACCGTCCAGCGACAAAGAAAGATAAGGACGACAATGAAGTACCATATATTGAAGGCCGTGTCTATGGATTAAAGGCATGGGAGACTCCTCAAGGTTCTAGGACTAGCAGGGGAAGCCATATTCGCAATATATTGGGATTGAAAGATGATGAGCACGTTGTATCTATTATCCCTCTAAACAAGGATTTAATCGAAGAGCCAGCAGGCCATTTCTTAGCATTTGCAACTAGAAAGGGAGTCATAAAGAAGAGCAATCTTTCCGATTATGTGAAGATAAATCGCAATGGAAAGAAAGCGATAAATCTGGCTGCAGATGATGAATTGGTAACTGTCAGAAGCGGCACTGATGAGCATAATGTGGTAATGGTTTCCAATCTTGGAAGAGCATGTCGCTTCGATTTGTCTTCGGTAAGAACTCAAGGGAGAGTTTCCAGTGGAGTCCGCGGTATTCGCTTAGATGACGAAGGTTCCGCTTTAGCTGGGATGATTCTAACAAATGATATCGATACAAGCGTACTAACTCTATCAAAGCAAGGAATGGGTAAGCGAACACGCCTTGGAAAAGGGGAGAAGATTCCTACGATTCGAGATGGTGAACAGCAGTATGATGATGATGGCCTGGCAAAGACAGAGATGGACGGTTACAGAGTCACCAAGCGTGGCGGTAAAGGTGTAATTACAATGAATCTCAATGATGGTGATGTAATCTCGAGAGTGCATCAAGTTCCGGACCTAGCCGATCAATTGTTCCTATTGTCTTCTAAAGGGGTTGTAATCAGAATCTCTACCATGCAGACCAAGGAAACATCAGGAAGGTCTTCTAAAGGTACTCGTGTAATGGAATTACGCTCTAAGAACAAAGACTCGTTTATAGATGAATTAATTTTCAGCGCCAGAATGCCAGCAATACTTGCAGAAGAGATACTGACTGAGAAATCAGCAGATGATGAAGAGAGTGGAAAACTCCCTTCTAATAGTGAAGAAGAGTGATGCCTTTTGGCCGGCGACTTGAAGTCGTAGCACTTCATCTCGGGTACCGCCGAGGCACAATACGGAGTGAATAAAATGCAGGAAAGCGACCTAATTCATGACTGGAACATCATCGATTATAACATCGAAAGGAAAGCGGAGAATCACCCACACGAGATATGGTTCGATGATGAAACTCTACGAGATGGATTGCAAAGTCCAAGTGCTCGCAACCCAACCATCAAACAGAAAATTGAGTTATTGGATTATATGGAAAAACTTGGGATGCAGAAGGTTGACCTTGGATTACCAGGAGCCGGCCCCTTTCACCTCGACCATATCGATGCATTGCTAAATCATATCAAAGAGAATGACTACTCAATACGGCCTGGTTGTGCTGTTCGTACTGTTATCAGCGATATCGAACCGCTTGTGGAATTACAAGCAAAGTACGAAATGCCAATTCAAGCGAGTGCCTTTCTCGGAACCAGTCCAATCCGTCAATATTCAGAAGGTTGGACGATGGAAAAACTCCTCTCTACTCTCGACAAAGCCGTTGAATATGCCATCTCCAATGACATACCAGTCATGTTTGTAACCGAAGATACAACTCGCTCAAAGCCTGAGGATATCAAAGCGATATACACCCGAGCCATTGAATTAGGTGCAGACCGAATCTGTGTCTGTGATACTTGCGGCCATGTAACTCCAAATGGAACTCGCAAATTACTACAATTTATTCAAGAAGAAGTAATCCCTGATGCTGGCGTTAAGCGGAGGGATATCGAAATCAACTGGCATGGCCACCAAGATAGAGGCTTAGGGGTTGCAAATAATCTAGCAGCAGTTGAAGCGGGAGCAGATGTCATTCATGGAACAGCCTTGGGAATTGGAGAAAGAGCAGGGAATGCACCATTAGACCAGACCTTGGTTAATCTCAAATTGATGGGCGTTATCGATAATGACCTCACATTGCTCAATGAATACATGCAAAAAGCACACGAATATGTCGAAGTCGCTTTGCCTAGGAACTATCCCGTATTTGGTGAAGATGCCTTTGAAACTGGAACTGGAGTGCATGCAAGTGCAGTCATCAAAGCAATGAAAAAAGGCGATCACTGGTTGGCAGACAGAGTTTATTCTGGGGTTCCAGCCAATGATTTCGGTTTGCAACAAAAAATTCGTATCGGCCATATGAGTGGGCGTTCAAACATTCTCTGGTGGCTAGAACAAAACCAAATTGATTCCTCAGATGAACTAGTATCTCATATCTTTGAAGTTGCAAAAAGTCAGAGGCGCTTAATGAGTGATGAAGAAATCCTCCAAGTGATTTCTGAATTTCAAGCCTAAATTTATGCTGGATATTTCAGATGCATAGCGTTAGCAGCGACCCACTGCAAGCCCATTGTATCAGCAACAGAAATGTAAAGGGGTTTCGGATGACCCCTTGCAACCTATCCGAAAACAGTAATTTCACAGTGTATTTCTCATTCAGTAAGTAAGCTTCAACTAATTCGGCTCCCTGCTTCCCCACTTTCTGAATCTCCAGTGAATGCAGTTTGCCATTCAGCATCAACAGAACCACCAGACCATTCTCCCTCTAGTGATATTTCGTCTACCTCTACTTCTTCTCTCCAAACTGGTTCATCTTCACTTCCTGCAATAATGAACATATTATTTTCATCTAATTGACTTCTAATCAACTCAGCATGTTTTGAAAGCGGCAAAAAATGACCAACTGGTGTGCCTGCAGAAACGTGAGGGTTAGTAGCAGTACAAATCATCAATCCATCTCCAGGAGCGATGATATCCACCGTTAAACCAGGGTGAGCAGGGTCCGAAATCGTAGCCACGATTTCACCTTCTTCAACAACGCTGGATGGCCCCACCCACATATCGAGTAAACCCCCTTCTCCAGCCCTTAACCAAGTTGAACCCTGAGCCAATAATCTAAACCTTGGACGTGTTGGGTTTCCGGGGATGACATGAAGTGATTTTAACACATTTAGAACACCATTAACTGCCACTTGAGTTGATTCATGGTCTATATTATCGGCACCTCCGCCTTCATAGGTCATACAACCAATTCCCGCATTTATTGCAGTTCTTCGCAGTGAACCCTTGGGTGGTTTGGAGTCAAGAATGACTTCTATTCCAAAGGCTTTTGCTACAATATTTGAATGTGGGTCGGCAAGGTTTGCCCTTACTTGAGGCATGTTTATTCTACCCTTAGCAGCACTATGGAGGTCGATTAGATAATCCGAACCTTTGATGACATCATGCCATAATCGATGAGCCACTCTAGAAGTAGTATTGCCCTTTATTCGGCCAGGAAATTCTCTATTCAAATCTCGACCATCTGGGAAATATCTGGATTTATTCCTATACCCAGGAAGGTTGATAATCGGAATAATTCTAATTGTTCCAGCGATATGTAATGGGTCCAATGGGCGTTCTGGATCAGTCATTGATGTTGATAATAAATGGGTACAGGCACTAGGTCCAGTCAATTCATCACCATGAATTCCTCCTGTGATTGTAACCACCGGCCCCGGCCTTGAGCCATGAATAACGGTGATTGGAATTGGCCAAGCATCGCCAATTTCAACATCCAAGAGGTTCACCATCAATGTTCTCATTTGGCCTGGTTTTACTCTTTTTCGCATAATCACATGACTCTTTTGGCCGGAAGAGCGGTCCCATTCATCGCGGTGTTCTGATTCATGTTCTTTCAATGCTAATTTGATTTCTTTTCGTCTATCAGCAGACATTTCGTGGGCTACACGGATTGTTTTCTTAGCCTTCTTTTGGGGCCTTTTTTGAGGCTTTTTGCGCTTAGGTTTTGGCTTAGGTTTAGCAACTTTATCCACGTCTGCAATTGCCATCTCAACCGACTCCTCAACCGGCTCATCATCAGGCATATCCCTCTGGAGTTATCAATCTGCCATCAAGTCTTTGACTTAGTAATGTCACAGAATGGTTATGGTGAGTGTGATGGACGACAATGGTATGCAGCAACAATACGCCCCAACTTCGATTTGTTTCGGTTGTGGACCGGCCAATGAAAAAGGGTTGCAAATTGCTTCTCATCGAATTGAAAATGGTTTAGAACTGGAATTTATGCCAAGTGAAGAACATCAAGCATTCCCTGGGATGATTAATGGTGGAATCATTGGTACATTACTCGATTGCCATGGTAATTGGACAGCCGCTATTGCAATCATGGATGAACAAGGATTGGATGAACCTCCTTGCACAGTTACTGCCAGTTATTCAATCAAATTACGCCGCCCAACCCCCCTAGGTGTTCTCCTAATCGTACGCAGCCAAATTAGCAAGATAGACGGGAGTCGAGTTGAAGTTGAGATGACTTTAGAGGCTGATGGTAAGGTCTGTGCAAGCGGCAATGGCTTATTCGTCGCAGTCGAAGAAGGGCATCCTGCCTACCACCGATGGTCTTGAATAAATGCTGAGATTATGGAGCGCAGGAGGACTTTGATGCAACCAACTCTTGAATCAATGAAATCAGAGGTCTTGGATTGGATGGCTTCCAAGCCATTCTTTACAAACAAGGAAATTCAATCTCTTGATACAATTGATTTGGGGTTTCTCCGCAGAAATTCGACCCAAAAGCATGGAGTCTGCCGCTTTCACAGAGGGACTAATGTGCACTCCGCAACGCTTGGGCCAAATGATGTGAAATGCATTGATTTACATCCTTACCTCCTAACTGAAGATTGGCAGGAATATGGAAAAAAGGTCCTCTACCACGAATTTATTCATGCCTTAGGAAATTTTGCTCATGATGCTAATTTCAGAAGGTTAGAAGGATGCTGGGAAAAGGAAGTTGGCGATGCAGGCAGAACATTCACAGAATTGATGAGGAGAGAGAATGCCACTTGGTTATGGGTCTGCTCTTCCTGTAAGAAGGAGCATCCGCGAAGGAAAAAGGGGGCAGGGAAATACCGCTGCAAAAATTGTAATGTCATCCTAAAGGACATTGAAGTTTAATCATTATACCGCATAACATATGATTGAAACGTCCGAGCCAAGGCCATGGGGCGCAGTGTCAGCATCATATTCATGCTGGTATTGCTACCTTTCTTAGCAATCTCTGCTGATGCTGAATTAGGGATGAACGAAGTAGAGCAATCTCTAAACTTAATTTGTGTTTCTGATGATGACTGTTTTCTATCCAATAGTGTTTCAGGAGAAGAGATGATCTCTGGACAAGAAAATGATGCAACTCCTCTTACTCCGAAGGTAGTTTCACTGGAGTTCACTATGCAACCAAGTCAAAGTCAACTAACTTTACTCCCTGAAAACCTGAAAAGTCTTGTAATTGATTTGAAAATCAGGGAAGATTTGAGTGGCTGGTCCCAGCCTGACCTTGAAATTGGATTGAAACTAGGAGCATCTGAAAATTCTTGGACAATTGATGGAGATGGACCCGGATTAAATGCACAACCTCAATCATATGAATTAGAAAATGAGTCCCTCGATATGAGTAATGGAAGAATGCTCTTACCTAGTGAAATCATTCGCCTAAGACTTTCATTCCAATTAGAGCAACCAAGTAATTGGGAATTGAACTTGAGAGGACTTAGCAATCTAGAGTTGGATATTGATTGGTCAGTGGACCCAGCCCAAGCAGATGTCGATGAACCTTCTTCTAGACTACAACCACGCCTAACTAGTGAAGTCGAAATCTGGCATGATGGGGCACTCTTAGGAGATGATAGCGATTGTTTTGAATTTGATTTAGAAGAAAATGAACTATTCAATATCATCATTCGCTGGGAACAAGTGCCGATTGAAGTTGAGCAGCCCCACCAAACTCCAGACCTAATTGGTCCTGAAAATAGGAATACTCCATCTCCAAATGTGAAGACTACCAGTGATGGTGAAACAGAGACAAAAACATATCAATACCGAGGTTTGGAAAGAGGAGACTACAGGCTTTGTTTTGATGGACGAGATGATAAGTTTCAACCTTATTCTTGGCTTGGAAGAATAACCTATGAAGGAATTGGGCCGAATTCTCCTACTCAATTCGAAGGAGATGGAAGTTGGAAATCCGGCACTACAATCATGGGCGATTTAGGTCAAAGTAAGGTTATTGAAACGGGTGGATTATTCTCCTTAGCCTTCGGGGTCCTGATGCTCTTCGGAGTCATTGGGGCAGCAGCAGTTCAGCCAACTTGGAAGTGGACTCGCCGTCTAATGCTACCACTTTCAGGTATTCTCATCATTTTTGGTGGCATCGCCCATCCGGTAACGATGTGGGGGGAATCTCTCCCCGATGAAGGTTCGATAAATATAGAACGATTACTAGAGAACCGCCTAGAACAAATCTGGCAAGTCCTAGCACCAGGAACTCCTCAGAATACAATAGCAGAGCATTTGGGCTCAACTTTCGGAATCTTAGTAGGGGAACAGTTATTGATGAATATAGAAGTCTCAAATGCCATCCAAATGGAAGATGGGAGGTACCAATTACAATCTCCTGAAATGGAAGGAATAAGGATTGATAGACTAATTTTTAACTTCTTGAATGAGGTAGGGGCTGGGCATGGCGGTGATGGACTGCTTCCTGAGCGCTCAGTTAATTTCGTACTACAAGCCGGCAGGGCCTTGACTCTAGACCTGTTGATTTTAGAGTCATTATTGGTAGTTGAAGAAGTGCCTCAAAACTCCAATATCCAAATCGATTGGACGATGACCAATGCAGGAGCATCGGGAAGTGTTCTCAATCCTGCGTGGGTTAGCAGACCAAATGAAGTCAGTCTTCAAGATTGGAGTAGATTACAAGCATCCCTCTTCCCAGAGTTAATTTCAATTTCTTATTGCGATTGTGGCCAAGATCAAATGGACTTAAATTGGGCTCCATCAACTACTCTAGACCCGATTGATTTACCCACCACTGGTGGCTTGACATATGCCATAGGGTTCGGCTCTTCCGCCGCATTAATGATGTTCACTGGAGTCTTGTTGATTGTCATCACTGGCTTTGTTGAAACTCGTCGAAGAGGGAATGCAAGTAGATTGGCTAGTGAATTTTACCATTGATTAAACAAGGGAAATATGAGCTAATAAGTCAAGTTCATCGATGCTGACTTTTTCTATTCCTAATTGGTCGCAATCAACCATTTCTAAACTTGGTCTACGTGGTGCAATTTCTGCTAAAATTGAGCGAGATAAACGATTGGCTTCATGCTCTAATTCCCGCCAATCTAATTCTGGAAATCCTTTTGGATTTATCGCTGGTAAGTGTAATAACCAAGCCTGATGATCACCTTCACAGATTCCTGCTCTTTTCAGTGCTAAATCTATATTTTGTGTGCCTGCAAGGTGGAGAATGAATTCCATCTCCACACTTCTTGCTGACATTATTTTTGACTTTTCTTTTTTTCTTGTAGCCGACCAGGCAGCCCAAAGTTGGCGTTCAGAACCAACCGAACGTGCACCAACCAAACACCAAGATTGGTTACTTGACACTTCACTCAAGTGCAGTGCGATTTCCTTTGCAGACTCAATTGAGCTATCAAAATTGATTCGCCAACAAGGAAACCATGGACTTGGTGAATGGGCCCTCATCAGGGCTTGCTCGAGGTCAATGGTTGATGAATGAACCCATCCAGAGGAATCAGGACAATTTGCGTATATCACGCACCGCTCTTTCTAAGACCTTGGGCCCCCATCCTCGTATCGCCATCAATCTGCGCTTATCGAAATCAGTTAACTCCAATACTTCCCGCGGATTCATCAATCCTAAAGAAAATAAATCTCGGGCTCGTCCTCTGCCAATATTTGGGATTCTAACCATTGGCAATAATTCTGCTTTACAGCCATGTATTATTCGTTGTTTAAGGGAATCAAGTACCTTACCAAAGTTAACTGCATTGGGTAAATTCTCTTCTGAAATGTCTTCATCATTCAGAACTAACTCCCTTCCTGCATAGAGCAACCAACGCATCAATTCAACTCTAGTTCTTAGGTCGCCTGGGGCGATTTTCATCTCTTTCTCAATGCTTCTAAAACCAGCCTCGTCAATCCAGCGCTCCAAAGTCCAAGCAGTTTGAGTCAATCCTAATAGGACATCTTCTAATCTCTCTTCTCGCAATAGGCCTTCACTCTCAATAGCAGTTTTTACGTGTAATTCGTCTTTATTACGCTTAGCCCACATCATCAAGAAATCAGGGGTTGCTGAAATTAAGTGCATTATTGCAAATTCAGTCGGCTTCTTTGATTGGGCCATCATCGCTATGGCTTTTCTAAATCCATCTCGAAGGATTGTGGCACTCAATGGATCGAGGTAAAGTTGTGCCACTCTTTGACCTAGGTTCGTTGCTTGGTAAGTCATGGAGAGAGGTTCTCTTTCATCACTAGAGTTAATGACTTGTACTTCTATTCCGTCTGCTCTTTCAAAACCTATCGAGTTAGAGATGATTCGGCTCTTAGCATCACTAGTTGGCATTTGCTTACTATATCCAACCCCAGCAGTTTCACCCGCTGAAGTTGCCCAACTTGGCAACTCATCATCCCAATCTCCTAATTCAAAATCAGCCTCATCAATCGACTTATCTGGAACTCCACGGTTGATGAAACCCTCATCGACTAGCCAATTCAGCGTCTTATCGATTCTTTCATCAATCAAATATGCGGGTTGAGTTTTTGAGAGGAATGTTGCTCTAAAAAAACGTCGAATCAAGTCTCTATTATCAAGTCCTCCAGTGGCAATTCCAGATAACAAGTGCATTCTCAATGGAGGTTCTGCTGCTAATTTGGAGATAACAGGCTCAGGAGGGCCGTGGATGTATCGCTCTGCAACTGCATCTGCTTCAAACACTGGGTCCTCACCTTTGCAGGCAAGCCAAGCCTCTCCTTGGGTGTCGTATCTTGGCCTTCCAGCCCTTCCCATCATTTGTCTTACCTCGATGGTACTGATCCAGCCAGTCATCCCATCCTGCCATCTTTTCAAATCCCTGACAAATACTCTACGGGCGGGTAAATTAACTCCGGCAGCCAGAGTAGGTGTTGCTGTCAAACAAAATAATAAGCCATCTTTGAAGGCTTTTTCAATGGATTTTCGTTGTTTATGAGTTAATCCAGCATGATGGAAGGCAAGGCCACCTCGTACCGCTGAAGCAAGCCTGTCACTGATGGCAGAATCATTTTCCTTCTGTACCTCATCAGCAAGGATAGATAATGAATTCATTCTTTTGGAATCAGATTGCAGAAGTTTCAAAGTTCTTTCAGACAATTTCCTTGCCTCTGATTCAGCAGAGCGTCGAGTCGAAACAAAGACCAATAATTGACCCTCTTCATCTATGGTATCTTTCAATGCACACCAAGTGATATGAGATTTTGGACCTTCAAGAACCCGAGGTGCTGGTAGAGTGGTTACCTCGGATGTGGAAACACAACTTCGGACTTCTAAGTGGCGTTCTGCCAAGGTAGCATATTGCAATGGCACAGGCCTCCAATCAGAAATAATTAATTCGGCATCCAACCATTCTGCGATTTTTTCTGGGTTTCCAATCGTCGCACTCAATGCTACAATCTGGGCCTTTGGGTGAGAAATCCTCAGTCTAGCCAAATTAACTTCTAATGTTGGACCACGAGATGAATCATTGACTAAGTGAACCTCATCTGCTATTACAACACTAACTCCAGAAATAACATCCGGTCGATTGCGGCTCAATGAATCGAGTTTTTCAGAAGTGCAAACAAGGATATCGGCTTTCTCCAAGTTTTGCACCTCTCTGTTGGCATCACCAACAGCCATCCCTACTTCCAAGCCACAGGTAGCAGCAAGGCTTTGTAATTCCTCATATTTTTCACTGGCCAGAGCTTTGAGCGGAACGATATAAATTGCCCTACTACCAATTTCCTCAACCAGTAGGCGGCGACATATTGCTAAATATGCGACAAGGCTTTTCCCAGATGCAGTAGGTATTGCCAACAATAAATTTCTACCACCTAAAGCAGCGGGTATTGCTTCAGCCTGAGGTGGATAAAGACTCTTGATTCCCCATTGTTTGCTAAGGAATGAAGGAACACAATCGGGTAAGTCGAGGTCGGCTACGAGATACGGCCGGCCTGACATAGGAAGGGAACAGTTGTCAAGGGTCCAAAAGCCAACCGGTGCTTCAAGCAGCAGGGTCAAGACTCAGCATGATGGTTGAGTGTGCTGCCAATAACCTCAAGTCAGGTCTATGGCGTGGGTGGGGTATGGGCGACAATGCAGTTAATGAAATCGAGCGCCGACTCGAAGTATTCGAAGACGAACCTGACCTCAATGATTGGGTTGAAGTTTTCTCTGGTGCAATGATAATGGCAATCGGTGTATATTTTCTAATCTACCCTGGCGATATCATTTCGAAAGAAGTAATGCAATGGTTCGCAGCAATCGTCAGTTCAGTAGGCCTCGTATGGGCAGCCCACGGCCTCAAAGACATGGCAGTCAAGGAAGTTCGCCGCAGCATCGTCATGCTAGATGCCTCTTCCAAGCAAGAATCAGTTGATTATGGACTCATTCGTGATGTACTACTCCACCCAAAGCAATACCGCAGTTTCCTCTTAGAAGCATATGAAAAAGCCTACGAAGATGGTGTGCTTTCAGATGAAGAAATGGAAGAGTTGAAGACTATCCAGAGCGCACTTGGTATGAGCGATGAAGAAGCAGCAGCAATCGCTACTAGAGCAGCAATAAATGCAGCACTAAAGGACGGAAGCGTTAGTTCAGAGGAGTTGGATTTAATCGTCGATGCAGCAACCAAGGCTGGACTTTCAGAAGACGACATCAACAAGATCAAGAAAGCCTTGGAAGATGAGAAGTTGGACAAGGATGAAAAGAAAATGCTCGATGATGTTCTAGGCAAATTAGACTGAGTTCTTTGCCCATTTCACAGGAGTTAATCTCTCTATTTCCCATATACATTGGTTCATTTTAATGAATATGTTTGGTTCATTTAGCAAGAATTGACTCCTTGGAATAATGCTCAACTTAATGCACCATCGGCTTATCGAGAGGGCATGGCCGCAGCCAGCAGCAATCAACAATCAAATGATGGAACAGGCAGACACCTCGACCAAGATATTGCACAACGCATGGTGGATAGAGCAATCCAAGCAGGAGCAACATATTCAGAGGTGCGTTTAGTTTCCAATCAAAATACCTCGATATCAATGCGCGATGGACAAGTAAGAAATGCAATTTCAGGCATTGATGTAGGTGCTACTCTTCGCTGCCTAGTAAACGGTTCATGGGGCGTTCATTCTACCACAGATCTGCAAGCCTTAGCATCACAAGTTGAGTCCACCGTAAACCTAGCATCATCGGTTGCACAGCGAAGAGCAAAGGAAGATTCAGCAGTGGAATTAGCAGAAATTCCAATCAGCACAACAGATGTCCATTGGAGGGCAAAAAAGGACATACGGGATATCTCGATGCAAGAGAAAGTGGAAGTGCTTGAAGAATTTGATTCATTCATCAGAACTGATGAACGTATTGTCTCAGTTAATACCGGTTTCACTGACGAGCATATCGAGATGGAACTAACAACATCTGAAGGAATGGATAGAGCCTGGTCCTTTCAGAGAACTTGCACAAATGCAATTGTTACTGGTAGGGAATCTGGTGAGGTTGCATCCTATAGAACAAGAGTCGGAGGAGTTGGTGGATTTGAGGCAGTCGAGGCAGTTGACCTTCAACAAGTTGGCACCTCTGCTACTGAATCAACTCTACGAATACTAGGGGCAGAGCGCTCACCTTCGGGGAAAATGACCTTGATTGCTGATCCGGATTTAACTGGAGTATACATACACGAAGCATTAGGACATCCTTGTGAGGCTGACCTCGTTGCTGCGGGAGATTCCTGTCTCGATGGAAAACTGGGGGAAATCATTGGAAATCCCTTAGTTACAGTGATTGATGACCCTACTTGGCAAGGAGGGCATGGCAGTTTTCCTGTTGATGCAGAAGGCTTTGATAGCAAATCGAGAACACTTATCGAAAACGGAAGGCTGATGACTTTTCTCAATCACCGTGAAACTGCAGCCCATTTTGAAATTGAGCCAAATGGTGCCGCTCGTGCACAAGATGGCCTCCACCACCCCTTGGTTAGAATGTCAAATACCATGATAATGGGCGGCAATCATGAAGATTTGGATGATTTGCTGGAAGGAATTGCAGATGGGGTTTACGCCTGTGGCTCACGCGGTGGACAAGTAGATACTGGCCGCGGAAGTTTCCAATTTGCAGCCAAAGAAGCATGGAGAATTAGAAATGGAGAATTAGTTGAACCTCTGAAGGACGTTAGCGTCAGTGGAATGACATTATCCATCCTCAAAAATGTAGATGGTCTTACCAAAAACGCAGTAATGGCCAGTCCGGGCTTTTGTGGAAAAGGGCAAGTTGTACCAGTTGGAGATGGTGGACCAGCAATGCGAATTCAAGAAGCATTGGTGGGATGAAAAGGAGGGTCGAAATGACATTAATGCCTGATGATTCATGCCAAAGGCTGCTTGATGGCTGCCAACAAATAGGTGCAGTCGCAGATAAATCTGTAGCCGATATGTGGGAAGTTTTTGCTATTCAGTCCTATGGGGCAGAAGTGGAAATAGAAGCAGGTAAGGTTAGCCTTGCCGGCGGAGGGGGAGAAGGTGGCTTTGGGCTACGTATCCTAAATCAAGGTAAAGTTGGCTTTGCATATGCCGCTAATTCTGGTGACTCACAAAGGTTGGTTGATGCTGCCTTAAGCGCTGCATCCCTCGTTCCTGCAGTAGAAGGGTTTGAATTCCCTGACGATGAAGGGGAGACCAAATTATCTCCAATGTGGGATACAGAAGTAGACAATATTTCACCCGAGCAATTGATGCTTCAAGCTGATTCAATGCTCTCAACTTGCAAAGAACTCAATCCCATTGCGGTGATAACAGGTGGTGGGATTTCAACCTCATGCACAGCAGGAGCGCTCCTCACAAGTCAAGGAATAAGCACTTCTGGAATGCGATCTAGCCATGGTGGCGGTATTCAAGTCACCATTGATGAAGATGATAAATTAACTAGTGGTTGGTCTTCGATGCAATCTTTCGAGTTATTGGATGACCTATCTCCTATCTGTGATGAAGCGGTGGGGCTGGCTGAAATCACTCGAAATACAATCGCTGATAACGGCGGTGCACGCGAAGCCCCTGTTTTGTTCACACATAGTGGAATTAGAAGTCTTTTTAGCAATGTTTTTGCTTCTTCATTAAGGGGTGAAAAAATGGCTAGAGGGGAATCCGTTTGGTCAGATAAAGTCTCTAAATTAGTATTTGATAATCACCTGTCTCTCCATGATGATGGCACTATAGAAGGCGGGGCTGGCTCCGGTAGAAGAGATGGGGAAGGAAAGAAGACTCAACGGACTACTTTGATAGAAAAAGGAGTTTTGAAGAGTGGTATTTGGTCTACGAGAGATGCGGCAGAGCAAGTGTCTGAAGGAAATGCCGAAGATGCCACAAGTACTAGTAATGCTGGACGAGGAGGGCATCAGTCATCCCCTAATACCTCAATTTCTAATTTCATATTAAGTTCAAGTCAGCATTCAAACTCTAGAGATTCAGTTATCGAAGAAATAGATGATGGTTGGGTAGTCCATTCAGTTATGGGGGCGCATACGGCGAATCCATCGAGTGGCGATTTCTCTGTAACCTCATCCTCGATTCTGAAAGTTGTTGATGGTGAAATAATTGGAGCATTGAAGCAAGCCGGAGTTTCAGGGAACCTCCCGCAGTCTTTCAGCGAAGGGGTTTCTTTGATAGAAATGGACAAACCTCGGAGTATTTGGGCTTCTGGCTCGGTTGTCATTCCTGATATTTTACTTCGAAATGGTATTAGAATTAATCCATCTTGAATTGTTCACTTTCAATTTCCCACTAGCAGGGTGGCCCAATTGTTCAAGAACCCTCGGCGTTGGGTGTCAGGTTCCAAGGAGGTGTAGGAGTGCAAGTAGAACCACAGCCAGCGCGAAAACCTGCAACCTGTTTATGCGGGTTGGAGTCAAAAGGAGAGAACGACAAGCCGCGGAGGAATCTTCGTGTCAGATGATGCAAACATGGAGAATGCCATCAAACAAGTTTTGGCATCCGTCCCTGGAGCAAATCCCGACGAAATCAAGATCGAATTCCAACGATACCAAACTGATTTCCTAATTCCGCCCTCAGATGCCATGCGCTCTGTAATGCGTAAGTTCCAAAGTAAAACAGGTTCATCCACAAAAACCACATCCGGTCAAGCATCCACTGCTGCGCCAATGAAAAAGGTACAACGTTTATCAGAACTAAAGGCTGATGACAAAAATATTGAGATTGAAGTAGAAATCGCATCACATAACGTAAGGACCCAAAAAGTACGTGGCGAGGACAAAGACATCGCTTTTGGTTTCCTTGAAGATAACCCCAACGGAGAAGGCGATGGGAAAAGAATGCGCTGGTCCTTCAAAGATTGGGGCGCAAATTCAAACATCATTCCTGGAGTTGTTGTTCGTATCGAAGGCGCATCCGTCAACGAATACCAAGGCCAAATGAGCCTCAATATCAACCAAACTAGCAGAGTCGTAGTATTGAAGGAAAGTAGTAGAATCAACGTCAACCCAAATGAAGCAATTAGCCTTTCTGACGCATCTAATAGCGATGGAGATATTACAGTCATCGGCAGAGTACTGGCAGTTCGGAAAGACATTATCAATCGCAAAGATGGCAGCGGCACAATAGATGTAGTGAGAGGGAGGTTAGGCGATGCATCAGGCGCCCTATCCTTCCTCAGTTGGGAGTCGTTTGAACATGAAGTTGGCACTTTAGTGAAAATCGAAAAAGCACAAGTGCGCCGTTTCAAAGAAAATCCCGAAATGAATATTGGCCGTTATACAAAAGTCGAAGTCTACCATGACGCAGCCTTCCCTGAGACCTCAGAATTAGAATTGAGTTCTCGCATAACCATCTCCAACCTAAGAGATGGTTTGAGAGATGTTGACTTAGTTGTGCAACTAATTGATTTAACTGAACGTGAATTTACAAATTCAAAAGGTGAAGAAAAGAAAATTAGGTCAGGTGAACTAATCGACCCTTCAGGTCGTTGTCGTATGACCAGTTGGTCGGAACTACCATTCGATAAATCTGATTTGCCACTTTGCCTTAACCTGCAAAAAGTCAGCGTCCGAGCATGGCAAGGTATTCCTGACATAACTATCAACACTGCGGACCAAATCACAATATTGGATGAAGCGCCCTGGGATGAAATCGACCCTAGTACTCACATTATTGATGTTGATTTCACAGAATTAATTTCAGGACCTTCACGGGCGGGAATCGCTACTGAAGCTTCAGTGATTTCCATAAAACAAGATAGTGGAATAATCCAGCGCTGCCCTGAATGCAGAAGAGTACTGCGTGAAGGTAGTTGCAGTTTACATGGCGAGCAAGATGGAAATCAAGACCTTAGAATCCGATTAGTTCTTGACGATGGAATCTCAACGGCTTCAGTTATTATGAATAAAGCAGCATCTGAAAAATTCACATCTCAGGATACTGCTAAGATGGAGAAACAAATCGCAGAAAATGGTAACGAAGCCTTCGTTGCAGATTTACGACAACACTGGCTTGGACGCAGATTAAGAGTTGAAGGGCGCTAGATTTCGGATGACCAAGGTGTCATGCTAATCATAGATGATGCAAGCGGAGTCGAAGAAGATGCAGTTTTAGCTGCGACTGAAGTAAGAAACGAATGGGGTGTTGATTGATGCAGGCCACAAATTCTAGAATGAGCCGACGCCAACCAGCGATTCGTTTATTGGCCCAAGAATTTGGAGAATCCAGCCTAAGCGAAAAAGGCCCCGGTGAATTTGACCCAGCATTCGTAATCACAAAACTTGGAGCAAGAGTGAATCGCCTCTTAGTTGCAGGACTTCTTGAAAGACTAGAGCCTCGTGAAACCTCATCAGGAACTATGTGGCAAGGTCAGTTAAGAGACGCAAGTGGCACTCATTACTTCAGTGTTGGACACTTTGACAATGACACCGTTCAGGCGCAAGTGGAAACCCTTGCCAGCCTACACGAATCTGGAGACCCATTGCTTTTGATGATGGTTGCCAAAGGCCGCTGCTACACAACAGAAGAAGGCGCAGTCTACACAAGTATGCGTCCTGAAGAAATCGCAATAATCGATCGTCAACGCTATGCAACTTGGTTGGTTCAAGCCAGTCAAGAAACTATGAAGAGAGTCGCAGACCATGATGCTGCAGCCGCTCTTGCACCATCTCGCCAAGCATATGCAGAGGCTGGAATACCTGCACACTCGATAGAGGGATTATTAAAATCCAGAGAATTCTATGGCGATACTGATACTGAAGTTCACCGCCTGATGGTCATGCGAGCCCTTGACATCGCTGAAGGAAAAAGAGATGTTTCAGAAAATTCATGGAATCCACCCCCTGCTGTTCCAAAGAATGATGCTGCCGACACTACTGAAAACTCCCCCGAAGCCGAAATAGGAGATGTCCTGACCTCGATAATAGAGCAATTAGATGAAGGAAAAGGAGTGGATTTGGAAAATGTCCTAAGTTCTGCTTCAACCAGAGGTTTTGACCGCCAAACATCAGAAGCCAAACTAGACCAATTGGTAGATGAAGGAAGGCTAAAAGAGCCGCGCTTTGGCTGGTTCTCCCTAAGTTAATCCCCGTAGGCCCTTAAGGGCCTTCCTTAACTGAACGACAATACCTTCAAGGGCGAGTTGAGGGGTGTCGAGGCCGAAGGTGGCATAGACATGGCAGGACAGGACTTCTTTATTCGACCCGCATCGGGAATGACAAGCGACGATTGGATACGACTTGAGGGGTGCTACATTAGTGTCTCAATCGCTAGGCGAATGACTCGAACAGTCACTCATGGCGGTGAAGGTGATGACCTAATCGACGAAGGTGCAGAAAGTGCTGAATACGTTGTGAAAGGAGAAATGGACTGCGAAACCTATCGCAAGGTGCTTGAGATGTTCCGTTCAGGACAGCCATATATCCACGACCCATTCGAAGAACGAGATGTGAAAGTGGTATTCAGCAAGTTGAATTACGATGGAGAAAGTGAAGAATTCATATTCGAATTAATTGAAGATATTCGTTGAAGGAGAGAATCCTTATGGCAGAACAAGATGAAGACAGAGAACTTCTCTACGTCATCAGGACGATGGAGGTTTTGATGGGCTCTGGAATCGGATTAGAAGGTGCGTTGACCTCCATCGCCCGCGGTGGATATGGATGCATATCCTCTGATTTTGCCAAAGTAATGAAGAATGCCCAAGCGGGTAAAGCACTGGTAGATGAACTACGCAGAATACAAAAGAAAGCGAAATCCTCTGCTTACAAGAGATTACTCAATACGATGATTGAGAATATTATATCAAATACTGACATTGTTAAGACCTTGACAAATCAAGGTGGTAGAGAAGAAGAAAAGAGAAGCGAAAAGGTCGAAAAGTACATTGAAGAACTAGGTGGACTTCCTGAAACTCTGCTTTCAATCGGTATGATCTCGCCAATCATCTTAGCAATTTTGGCAATCACTCCTCAAATGATGGCTGGGGCTGGAGACATCATGCCTATGCCTGACCCAGATACTATCACAGTAGTTGTCAATGGTGGATTATTTGCAACCGTCGTCATCATGGCATTGATTGGCTCAAAAGCCCATTTCAAGGACCCAGGATTGTGAGGTGATTAGATGTTATTCGACTTTTTGGAACTCCTTAATGATGAACCGATAATGTTGTTATTACTAAACATTGGATTGGCAGGCCTTGGAGGTGCCCTCCCTCCAATTCTTGAACGCTCTCGAAGAAGGGGATTAGAAAATTCACTTGCTGAAGTTCTTGAAGGTTTATCAGATAGTATTGGAGCAGGACAAGGATTGCAGCAAGCGATTATGAAAATAGGACAAAGCCGCAACGACCTGTTCGGAAAATTACTTGCAGACACTCTTGAAATCAGCGCCGTAACTTCATTTGATGCGGCATTAGCAGACTTCGCCCTCAAAACGCGCTCAAAACAAATACAGCGAGTCATCAACCTACTATCTACTGCAGAAGAAAACGACGCACCTTTACAAGAAATTCTCTTCAGAATGAGTATGGAGTATGAAAAACTCAATGATTTGATGAATAAAAGAGAAAGCGAATTGATGGGCCGTGCAATCCTTATCATGATGTTTATCGGAGTAGGACTCCCAGGACTAATCGCTTTCATTTCAGGATTATTCGCACCATCAACTGCTGGTTATGACGTTGAAGATGTCAACAGTTCTTTAGCCAAATATTTCGGCGCATCAGCAGCAGTAGCAGTATTAGTTTCAGGTAGAATGCTGGGTAGAATGAAGGATTACCTATGGCTAACACCACTTTGGATGTTTGGCTCAATGTTATTCTTTATGATGGCATATAATGCAATCGTTTGAGAAGGAAGTGAAAAAATGTCCGAGAAAATACTGGCGCAATACGGCAATGTTACCATCTATACTGAAGCGAACCATCCAAGTCCAATCTACCACATCGAAGGAGAAGTTCCACCCAATCCTTATGGTAAATTACAAGCATTATTCGAAGACGATAATCTTGAGGAAGTCATGTATAACGGCGGAACTCAATGCGTTAAAGTCGCTCATAGAGACTTCGATATCTGCCGCACAAATATCTGGATTGAGGACGAAGAGGGTTTGGCAATCTGTAAGAATATTGCTTCTTTCACCAACGTCCCATTAGGAGATGGACCCGGTTTAGTACCCATCTTCGATGGCAGACTCCCCGATGGCAGCCGTGTCAATGGAACCATCCCCCCAGTAACTCCCGATGGCCCCACTCTAACCATCCGTAAATTTATGGAAGACCCATTCACAATGATCAATCTCATCAAATTCGGCACCGTCAACTTACGCCTCGCATCCATGATGTGGGTATGGATTGAAGGCCTTGATAGCCGACCAGCAAACTTCGTTATCGCCGGAGGAACAGGTTCAGGAAAAACCACCACTCTGAATTGTTTGGGAATGTACATTCCATGGCATAAGCGCCTCCTGACCGTCGAAGACACCGCAGAATTGCAAGTTTACCACGACCACTGGCTGCGTATGGAAACTCGTAGAGAGCGCCCCGATGGAACCCCTGAAGTCGACATGATCGATTGTCTAAAGTCCAGCTTGCGTATGCGCCCAGACCGAATAATAGTCGGAGAAGTGCGTGGACCAGAAGCAGCAACCCTGCTAACTGCGATGAATACTGGACACGATGGCTCATTCGGAAGCCTGCACGCTAATACCGGTGCAGAAACTATCACTCGTCTCATCAACCCTCCAATGGATGTTCCACCAATTATGCTAACAGGGCTCGACCTAATCATCATCCAAGCAAGGCTGCACGTAAAGGGCAAAACAGCAAGAAAAATTGTCGAAGTATCAGAAGTAGCCGGAATGGAAGGAGATAAGCCAAGACTCAATCCAATCTGGAAGTATAATGCGGAAACTGACCAAATAGAAGAAACAGGAATCCCGTCAAAGATGAAGGAAACAATTTGTAAAGCCGCTGGTTGTACTCCTGCAACTTTCGAACAGCATGTGCAACAACGCATGGGTATTCTCAATGACCTAGTCGAAAGGGATATCTCTGATATAGGAACAGTCACTCAAGTCATTCAAGGATTCTATTCCTCACGATGAACCAAGGTGAAATTTAATGGAAGAAAAATCGGTTTCTTTGCGGGCATTTCTATTGATATTGCTGATGATATGTAGCACGCTGGTTCCATTGCTTGAACCAGCACCCGAAGAAAAATCCCAGGAACTTCCCCCGTCAGAGGAAGCGAAGTTCACAGGTGGAAATGGTGCAACTTTTGGGCCCCAGACAATATCCGTGGGAAATGCTTTCAACATTTGCATGATTTACGCCAATGGCACTCCCATGTGCAAGGGTAATAATTTCAACGGTCAATTAGGAGACGGCACAAACAACAATTCAGCTGACCTAGTGAATGTACTGATACCCGAAGGTCGCAAAGCCAAATCAATCGATACTGATCAGTCATCAACCTGCATGGTTCTAGACAATGGCTCAGCGATGTGTTGGGGACTAAATGCTGAAAGAGGCCAATTAGGACTTGGTGATAAACTGAACCGAAACAGTCCTGAATATGTTATTCTCCCATCAGGTGCGGAAGTAGAACACATTGAGGTTTCTCGATATAGCTCTTGCATGTTGCTGAAGAACGGTTCAGTCATGTGTGCGGGTAGTGATTCTGCCTTGGGCAATGGCGCTACTAGTAACTCAAATGTTTCTCAATTTGTCTCAATACCTAGTGGAAGGACAGTAGTTCAAATATCCCTTGGATATTGGAGGACATGCGGAGTCTTGGATAATGGTTCGGCAATGTGCTGGGGTAGTTCGTATCAAGGAGGGTTAGGTGATGGAACATCAAATAGTAGTAATTATCCAGTATATGTTCAGACACCAAATGGACTCGATGTAAAATCAATTTCAGTCGGTTATTCACACACTTGCATGGTCCTTGAGAACGGAGGAGTCTCCTGTTGGGGAGAGAATGGTTTTGGCCAGTTAGGTGATGGCTCCAATAACACCAGTTTGTCTGCAGTATTGGTTTCCTTACCCTCAACGGTTTCAGCAGACCTAGTCTCAGCAGGATATGACTTCACCTGTGCAGCTCTTGATGACGAAACAGTTCGTTGTTGGGGCAAAGGACAGAGTGGAAGATTAGGGAATGGTCAGGCATATTCCACCGGTGATTATGAGTCCGAACCAGTGAATGCATCCATGCCTGCTGGAGTAAATATCTTGAATCTCACTCTCGGTAGTGGTGGTGCATGCGCCTTGAACTCCAACTTGTCGGCTACTTGCTGGGGTTTACTTTCTAGCGCCACATCTGGGAGTCCTGAGTTTAAGTATAGTTCATTTCCAAACACCTTCGCTGAACCAGGTGCCCTTATTCCCCATCCTGATTGTCTAGTTGATGGAACCGATACCAATGCGGCTAACAACTGGGTGATGTGTGCCGGAGGAATGGATAGTACTGTGAAGGTGTATGGAACAGACATTGATTCATCGGGCAATGTGTATTATGGCGGCATTTTCTCTGGAACGGTATTTTTTGGAGAACAGGTCTTGGAATCTGATGGCACGGATTCATTTGTTGCCAAGTTGAGCAATGATGGTGAGTGGCTTTGGGCATCACAGGTTGGAGGTAGTGGAGATGCCGAGATTAGGGATTTGGCAGTTTCTTCTAGTGGTGATATTGCAGTGACGGGATATTTCACCACCGAGGCAGTTATTGGTGAAACTACCTTGAACAGCAGCGGTAGCAACGATGTTTTTGTCGCAAAATTGTTCTGGCATGGAGATTGGAAATGGGCGAAATCATTTGGCGGTTCTTACAATGACCTTGGACATGAAAACACTTTTGATTCAAATGGAAATATCTATGTCACTGGTTCATTCTCTGGAAGTTTACCTTTTGTTGCGACTACCCAAACCGCATCTGGAACAACTGATGTCTTTGTAGCTAAATTCTCTAGTAGTGGCGGTCAATTGTCATTTTATTCAGCAGGAGGTACAGGTTCACAATCAGTTGGCTACTCGATTTCGGTTTCTTCTAGTGGAGATGTGCATGTATGTGGTAAGTTCACTGGAACATCAACATTTGGTTCCAATTCTGTCAGCAGTAATGGAGGCTTTGACATGTTCAAGGCTACTTTGAGTAGTTCTGGCTCATGGAGTTCTATTCTGTCTGCTGGAGGTACTGGCGATGATGATGCTCACGTTATCAGTGTGGATTCAAGTGGAAACAGTTACATTACTGGCTCTTTCGAAAACTCGTTCACATTGGCAGGAACAACATTCACTAGTAATGGAGACAAGGATATATTCGTAGCGAAACTCAACAGTTCCAACTCATGGACATGGGCGACTACTGGAGGGGGTAGTGGCGAAGACAAGGGCACTGGCATTGATTTTGATTCGAATGGTAATGCCTTTGTCACTGGGGTGATGTCTGGTTCTGTTACAATCGCTGGAACCACTCTAACCTCAAATGGGTTGTCTGATGCCTTCATCGGCCAAGTTAGCAGTAATGGTTCTTGGGTTTGGGTGAATAATGGGGGAAGTTCATCTGTAGACAAAGTGTATGATATTTCAGTCGATTCCAATGGGTTTGGATATGCAGGAGGATACATCACTGGTAATGCCGAGATAGGAATACAGAATCTCACTTGCTCATCAACTTGTGCTATAATGATCAAGACTCCTGTGGTTCAGGCACCTGCTGCCGATGGAAACATTTCAGTGAATCTGGAGTTTGATTACACAAATACATGGTTGAAGGGAAATTGGACAGCCTCAGATTTGGTCACTGGACATGATTACAATGTATCTTGGACCTTGAAATATCAGAATAATGGAACACAGATTTCCAATGGTTGGCCAGATTCATTCTATCCTCAATCTACCTCACACTCCAGTCCATCTTCTAGGACTTGGTCGAACGGGTATGAAGGCGGTAAATTAGTGTGCTATGAAGTAAAACTTCGAGATGGTGATGGCTACTCTGGACCAATTCTTGATACCGCTACATCATGCACCAGAACTCCTGTTGAATTGACCGAACTTACATCTTCAGATGTTTCTGATGCTGTTCAGCGTTCATCCGCAGGGAATTGTGTCATCAATTCAGGTAATAATCAGGGTAATGCCTGTGATAATAATACAGGTTCAAATTGGGTTTCGGCAGACAATTATGATCCATATGACCTTATGATTGATTTTGACCTTGGAACTACAGCAGTCAAAGTCAATGCTGTGGCTGCTTATGTGAATAATCCAAATTATGTGAGTACGATAAAAAATGTCAGACTCCAATATCTCAATGAAACAGGTGATTATGTAGACATCGGAATATTTCAGATTGATAGAACTACTGGGTGGCAGTATTTTGGCGGTTTCTCAGTCATGACCACTGAAATAAGATGGGATGTTCTCTCGAATCATGGATATCAGCATACTGTCCTTTTCGAAGGTAAAGTTCTCGATATTCCGGACAAAATATTCAATTCAAACGGCGATTGGAACAGCAGTAACTCTCTGTGGACATATTCCGTCGCCTGGGGCGATGTGGATAATGATGGGGACCTCGATCTGGCCGTAGGAAACGCCGATGATTCATATGGTCCAAGCGAGGTTTATTCAAACGGTGGTGGTGCGCTCGCCTCCTCCCGTTCTTGGGCAAGTGTCAGCAATCTGGATACAAGGTCGGTCTCTTGGGGAGATGTGGATAATGATGGGGACCTCGACTTGGCAGTGGGGAATTTGGGGGATCAGAACGAGATATATCTCAATACAGGTACAGGCCTTGCCACCACTCCTACTTGGACCAGCACAAACAGTTTGCAAACCTACTCAATCGCTTGGGGAGATGTTGATGGTGATGGTGACCTCGATCTGGCCGTAGGAAACAATCAGGCCAATAATGAAGTATATATCAACAGCAATGGTGAGTTTGCCACCTCTGCAGATTGGACCAGCGAAAATTCTCTAAACACCAGAGTGGTGGTTTGGGTTGATGTGGATAGTGATGGCGACCTCGATCTGTCTGTTGGGAACGCCAATGGCAACAACGAGATATATATCAACTCAGGTACTTCACTCGCCACCGCTCCTGATTGGACCAGCAGCAACTCCCTGAGCACTTCCTCAGTTGCCTGGGGAGACATCGATGATGATGGTCATCTCGATATGGTAGTTGCAAATGATGGTGGCAGTAACGAGTTGTATCTCAGCAATAATGGTGTACTAGCAACCACTTCTGCTTGGACCAGCAGTAATTCTCTGAACTCCAAATCAATTGCTTTGGGAGACGTGGATGGAGATGGTGACCTCGACATGGCAGTGGGGAACTACAACCAGAACAACGAGGTATATCTTTACAGCAATGGTGCGTTCACCACTACACCTGCTTGGACTGGCGCCCTTACTCAGAAAACTTTCTCGGTCGCTTGGGGTGATGTGGATGGTGATGGCGATCTCGATCTGGCAGTTGGAGAACAGCAATCAAAAAATCAGGTATACCTCAATCAACTGAATGACGGCGGCGCTGGAGCAGATGGTCTTCCAGACATTGACCTCGGAGGTGGCAGTGATTCTGAATTCAGCGGACTGAATCTGGCTACTGGAGATAGCCATAGTTGTGCGATTCAGAAGAATGAAACATTGCGTTGTTGGGGTGAGAATAACTGGGGCCAACTTGGTAGTCAACAATATGACGATGGAGGACAATACTCGACTCCACAATATAATGTTGAATTACCCACAGGGACCGTCCCATTGGCGGTTTCCGCAGCACAAGGATACTCTTGCGCAATAGTGGATAATGGTTCAAACGAGGCATACTGTTGGGGCAGAGGAGATAATGGGAAATTGGGCAACGGGAATCTCTCAAACAGTAATGTTCCAGGAAATAAAATAGTATTGCCAACTGGGGCAAATCCTGTTTATATCTCTTCTAGTAATTCTCATAGTTGTGTGATTTCCGATGATGAAGACATATATTGTTGGGGTCAAAATAATCAGGGGCAATTGGGCAATGGCTCCCAAGGAGGATATTCCTCAGTTCCAACTATTGTTAATTCAGGGATTGGATTCAAATCAGTTTCAACAGGATACGAACATACGTGTGCAATCAGCATAGATGGCGGATTATATTGTTGGTGTAATAATAACAATGGGCAACTTGGAGATGGGACCTATAATCAACGTACTTCCCCCGTTCAAATCACTTCTGGACCGACATCCTCTATCTGGAAAGAAGTTGCGACAGGCGAGAGCCATACATGTGCAATCTCTAGTTCTGATAAAATATACTGCTGGGGTCTGAATAACGAAGGTCAATTAGGAGATGGTAGCAGGAACAGAGCAAATACTCCTCAACTGGCTAATATGCCTGCGGGTACAACTGCAGTTTCAATCTCAGCGGGGTACGGCTTCTCTTGTGGGCTGTTGGAAAATCATTCGACTTATTGTTGGGGAACAAATGCAAGAGGTTATTTGGGTGATGGTTCTTGGCAGGATTCTACCACACCTATTGCTATTGATTTGCCCTCAGGTAGTGAAGTTGTTGAAATCAGCAGTGGTAGAGAGCATAGTTGTATTTTGTTGACTAATGACCAGATAATGTGTTGGGGATGGGGCGGACATGGAAGACTTGGAACTAATTCTCATAGCGATTCCCCTTCTCCAGAATATGTTGTTGGGGGGCATGTTTGGAA
>JAAZXA010000031.1 GCA_014240385.1 Methanobacteriota archaeon
ATCCTCACTTGTTTCTCCAGTTTCAGACATCGTTCCACGCTCCTCCTCTGCCTGCTCAAGTACTTCTTCTTCGGTGGTCTTTTTGTCAGGTGAATCGGGTTGGGCTACTTTCTTCCAAGCCTTTCCTGCTTTGTGAGCACCGACGCCGGCGAAAATTGCTAGAATCAAAGAAATTGCAGCCAATGGCGCACATAATGGCAGGTTCCAGTGAGGTGTGACTTCTGCATCAATAGTTGCTCGAAATCCCTGAACCTCTGGTGGATTCTCATATTCAAAAGCCAAGCAATATTTGCCCGCTGGTACATCAAAAGATACTGTTACCACCTGACCAATAATCATCGGTTCTATTGATGAACCATACTTGTACCGATCGGGAAGAGATTCTATTGTTTTGCCAATTCTCTCTGGATCATCGCACGCCTTTGGGAATAAACCAAGTCTAAATCCTGTGTTTGCGCCATCCTGACGGTAACTTACCAACTTGACATCAACTTTGATTGAAGTGACCCCAGCAATATCTATTGGAATTCCTGGAATAGTCAAAGGATGTTCGAATGAACCTGAAAACGCATCATTACCATCCCATATTTTTTGGCCCATTAAATCAAAATCTGCTTGTTCCCAAGCGGCTGGATGATCTGGATTATTCCGATTTAGAATATCAACCTCTTGACTGAATTCATGGGGGTTATTGGAAACATCTCCTTGACTAAAAGGAGCCAATGCAATACCGCCGAAAACTACAACTAACAACAATAACAATATCACATTGTTACGCTTACTGTTCTTAACTTTCCTTAATTCCGCTACCTTTTCTCGGCGATTAATCTCAGCTTGGCGAACCACATTTTGCTCAGCTAATTTCTCAAAAGCCCCCTCATCCATCTCTTCACCTGATGAAAGTGAAGAGGACGCCGAACGTCTTGGAGGACCCTTTGGCTTGGAACTAGGTGGACCAGAGGGTCTCGCACTAGGTGGACCGGATGGACCGGCACTAGGTGGGCCTGACGGACCTGCGCTTGGTGGGCCGGACGGACCTGCTTGCATGATGGGGGCAGTGCCTCCCTGATTATGAAAGGATATGCCTCGTAGAAATTGTTAGATATTGGCTGAAAATCACAACTTCAGCAATTAAAAAAATGGAAATCAAAAGAAAATCCGACCCATAGGACTCAAAAATGGTGGGGGTGCCCGGCCACATCATGACTGTCCGGTTGGCCATTCTATCACGCGGCCCGAGGCTGTACAGTACTCGACGCCTTTTGGAAGAAGCCGAAAAGAAGGATTGTTACGTTGAAGTTCTTGACCCAATGCGCCTCAGCATCACTGTTGGAAATGAAGAGCCTAGGATTCTAAATGCTGGCTGGCCTGTTGAAGTCGATGCTGTTATTCCAAGAATTGGATATTCAATTACACATCATGGTGTGGCATTAATCAGGCAATTTGAGAGACTGGGTGTCTATGTGGCAAATAGTAGTGAAGGAATTAGTCACAGCAGAGATAAATTACATGCAACTCAACTCCTTACAAAAAACCGCATTCCTGTCCCTACCACATGTCATGTTAGAACTTGGCAAGATGTTGAAGGAGCACTATCTAAGGTTGGTGGAATGCCTGTCGTAGTGAAGGTTAGTGAAGGCACTCAAGGAAGTGGAGTTTTCTTAGTGCATAGCGAAGATCGTGCTAGAGAATTGACATACAAACTACTTTCAGAGGGGCACCACGTACTTGTGCAAGAGTACATTGAAGAAAGTCATGGACGAGATGTCCGAGTTATTGTAGTCGGTGGAAAAGTCGTTGCTGCTATGCGAAGACGTGCTCGAGGCCGTGAGTTCCGCTCAAATTTTCATCTCAACGGTACTGTTGAAAAAATCGATTTGCCAGATGAATTTGCAGATGTTGCGCGCCGTGCTGCTCGCTTGTTGAATCTTGATATCGCAGGTGTTGATTTGCTGGAAAGCGAACGTGGACCACTAGTTTTGGAAGTTAACTCATCACCGGGACTAGAAGGCATTGAGGGGGCAACTGGCATCAACGTAGCAGGTGCAATCATTGAACATTGCATGATGCATCAAGGATTCAGTAATGTTGGACTAGACCAACTTCTGCGAAGTCGCCCCGGTCACGGTGTTGTTAGTGTAAACATTAGCCGGCACCCAATACTGAGTGGAAAACAAATTGGTGATGTATTTACAGATGTCAATGAACAATTTGTATTCGCTGTTGCTCGCGAAGGAATGCATATCTGGAAGCCAAGACGAACATTTCTATTGAGGCGGGGTGATGAGATTATTTGTTATGGTGAAATTGACAAGATACACCAACAATTAGCGCCATGGGTTTCACATTCTGTTGACAACAATAATGTCAGCCCTTCAACAATTGAGTTTAGTGAAGATTCCTGCTAAGTGGCTTTTCTGGATTCAATGCACGTTGGACGGATAACACTACTCAACACGCGAAGCATTGATAATCGTGAGTGAATCAACCTCTCTTCCCTGTAAGGGGATGGGAATGGGTGTCACCTCGGTGGCACTAACGATGAAGAGAGGTTACAATGTCACAAAAAGAAGATGAAAATGGACAGCCGTGGGCGGATGCAGGAACGCGTCAATATCTTGAGCGTTTTAGCGATAATATTGTAGGTCACGGTTTCACTCTTCCAACTCGTCTTACTCGTCTGAAAGATATGTCGTTATTATCCTGCTATGAACAACAATTGAAAGCAGAAAAGAAGAGTGAACATACATCTCGTTCCTACTTTATTGCAGCAAGAAAGTTCCTTGGAACTTCAATACCAAATGAAGGGGAACTCAGCATTGATGATGTAGAGAGTATGTCAATGATTGAAGGTGTTGGCCATATTGACCCAAATAATGGCAGGTTGGATATCTGGCTACAATCAATCTCACATCTCAAGCCATCAACTGTAAACGCTAGACTAGCAGCTATTTCTCACCTCCTAAAGTGGTTAGGTCACACGGTTCCTGACTGGGTGGTTCGTCCTCAAAGAAGTAAGAGATTACCTCGCACATTAACACATCAGGAATTAGGTAATTTAATCCAAGTTTGTCGCCAATCAGAAAATCCTCTAGCCGAGGTGATTGTGGTTGTGCTTCTTGAAACTGGACTTAGAGTAGGTGAACTGTGCGGGCTTGATCGCATCGATATTGATTACCAGGACATGTCAGCAAATGTGTGGTCAGGAAAGGGAGACAAAGATCGTCGGGTTCTCTTTACCAAAAGGAGTAAAGATGTTCTTGAAAAATGGTTGCGACACAGATCTACTAGGTCTGGGAAAAATGACAAAGCACTATTCCTTAACAGTCGGGGACATCGTCTAACTCAAAGGAATGTACAGAAAATGATGGATTCATTGGCTGATGACGCTGGAATTTTGAGAAGTCGATTAACCCCACACACATTGCGTCATAATTTTGCTACAGGTTTACTTGAACGCGGGGCTGACATTGTGAGTATTCAGAGATTACTTGGTCATGCGGACATCAGTAGTACACGAGTTTATCTTGACATCACTGACCAAACTCTAAGAGAAGTCTATCGCAGAGCTCAAGAAACCGACCTATTCGGTGACATTGAATGATTAGAAGATAATATCAAGATGTGAATTCTCTAACCCAAGAGAACTCTTCGACTGTTTGTGCGTTTGCACCTTCTAACCAGCGCTTGTGAAATGCCGTCTTTCGCTTATCAGCAGTGCTTTTTGCACCTCTACTAGATTTTACGCCCCTCTTCATGATTTTGGAAGCGTCACCTTTTGCAGTTATGTGAGATGCTGCGGTAGAGGTTTTTGCGCGTTTGCGCAACTTATTGGATACTTTGGAATCAATTTTGTCTACAGCCAAGACTAATCCTGGCTTTCGCTTTGCATTTAGAGCAGCCGCGGCTTCTGCGACTGCTACTTTTGCTGCAGCCTCGGCTTCTGCCTCTGCTTTCTTCTTGGCACGAGTTGCTGCGGCCTTCTTTGCGGATGCTTTTCGCTTGGCTGCTTTTGCCGCAGCTTCTGCCTCTGCTTTCTTCTTGGCACGAGTTGCTGCTGCCTTCTTCGCAGTTGCTGCTTTCTTAGCCGCTGCTGCG
>JAAZXA010000030.1 GCA_014240385.1 Methanobacteriota archaeon
CGCCTGCTCAATTTGCGGAGCCACTCTGGCTCGCCCGGCAGGTGGCAAGGCCCAGCTCATAGGGAGCAACATCGTAGACGTCCTCGAGTGAAGGGGACAGAATACATTACTAACGCCGAAGACCCATGGCCAGAAGAGGGGGAACTCCTCGTTTGTTCAGTCAAGAACGTTAAAGAGAATGGGGCCTATCTAAATCTTGATGGATATGGAAATCGTGAAGGATTTGTTTTCATTGGAGAAGTAGCAGCTGGTTGGGTTCGGAATATCAGGAATCATCTTCGCGTAGGTCAACGCGTTGTAGCCAAAGTTATTGGTATTAAGAAGGATAGAGAGAGAGTTGATCTTTCGATCAAAACAGTTTCAGAAGAGCGCCGACGAGATACACTTCAATCTTGGAAAAATGAACAACGTGCTAGACAGATAATGAATGTCGCGGCGGAAAGAATTGGTTGGGACGAAAACAAAACCACAGACATTTCCGAAGAAATGATTGAAATTTTTGGCACCCTGTATGGGGCGCTTGAGGAATGTGCAATTTCGGAAACAGCTCTTTCGGATAATGGATTCTCAGGAAATTGGATGACAATTGTAATCGAACTTGCAATAGAAAATATAGTTCCACCATTCGTTGAGATACGTGGCAAGTACAATATCGAAGTATGGGGAGATGAAGGAGTCTATGCAATCAGAGATGCCCTATTAGCTGCCGAAGCAGTTGCAGAAGGCGTTGAAGATACTACTCTTACTTGTCACTATGATGGAGCCCCGGAATATCGGATAGACATTAAAGCACCAGATTATGAAACTGCTGAGAAACTCTGGCAAAATGCACAAGATGCTGTGACCAAATCCATTACCTCGGTAGATGGGTCAATTGATATCGAACGCATGTGAAGTGACTTCGATTAGGCTACAACTTCAAAGACCTCTGAAAGGGGCTAGGTTCTCTAAGGGATTGGGATGGCTCGTACGAGATTGCAACGGTGTACCGCATGTGGCGAATATGGTCTAGATGAAGAGTGTAAAGAATGTGGGGGGAAAATGACTACAGTTGCACCTCTAAAATACTCACCTCAAGATTCTCAAGGGGCTAGGCGAAGACAGCGAGAAGATGCTGGAAGTGAAGAATGGATTGAAGCACTTCCAACCCCGAGGAAAGAAGGTGAGGAGGAATGAATAGAACACGATTGCACTGGATTCTCGGTGAGGATTTCCCAAAACATTCAGCACTTCTAGAAGCGGTCCCAGGAGTTGGAAATGTCGGGAAAATTGTCGTTGATGCTTTAATCCAAAAACATCCTTCTACACTTATCGCAAGATTACTACATCCTGACATGCCACCACATTCAACACTCGATAATGATGGATTGTTAACCCCCCCCCCTATGCAAGTTCATCAAGTGATTTTACCGGACGGGCAGTATCTGGTGACAGTTAGTGGAAATATTCAACCAATGACTGCCGCTGGCCAAAACGAGGTTGCTGAGGCGATCTTGGAGTTAGCGGCAGAAGCAGAAACTCCACAATTCCTAGTCCTTGCCGGATTATCTGCAGATGTAGAAGACAAAGACATTCATGTAATCTGTGCCGATGCAGGAGTTAGAAGGGGACTTGAAGCAATTGACATTCCAGTTAGTAGAAATCAACCTGAAGCTGGGATGATTGGAGTAGCGGGATTATTGGTCTCTTTGTCCCCTCTCCATA
>JAAZXA010000034.1 GCA_014240385.1 Methanobacteriota archaeon
AAAATATCGCATCAGATGATAATGCAACCTACGGTTTCTCAACAGATTGAAATTGTTCTACCTCAGGTTGAAGTGGAATCATTCAGTATGGACTTGACTCCAGTTTTCACAGAGGTCAAAAATTTGGAAGTTGATGTCCTTGTTGATGGACAAGTAATCTTTGAGAGAGACTTTGGAACTACCGATAAATCGGTAATGCTTAACCTCAGTCAGGAAGAACTAACAAACTTGACTGCGGCTTTAGAATCCGCACCATCTACAGTAATATCTAATATTTTGGAGAGCGCAAGAATGACTTTATCAATCAGTGGAACGACTGGAACATTATTGGCTCGCGGCTTGTCAGTCATCCAGCAACCGGAGTTAATCTTGGACTTTGATTCCCAATCCGCTTTACTAACCGCGTTGAATGACGAGGTTGCTGACAAACTCGGTAGTGGTGGCACTATTGAAGTTCCGTTGACACTGAAGATGGCACTTCCTGGGGCAGTCAAGGTTTCGCTTGTTAATATCAGCACTTCACATGCAAGTATGACTAGCAACCTTAACTGGTTCAATGACTCAATAACGTTGTCCCCATCAGAAGCCATTTATGAGGTCGAGGCCAAACATTTGGTCTTCAATGGCAGCATGAGCGCAGTGCAACTAGATTTCATTTCTCTAGGTCACCGTGTCAGCTTTTTACAGCAGATGGATGGAACAATAACCCACTTATCAGGCCAGCAGGGCTTGGTTTTCTTGAGCAGCGAAGGAGGATTATCAAATGATCTTGGCAACGAAGTTTTCACCGAACACGCCTTCCAAATTTCACGCGATTGGGATGATGAGCCATGGCTTGACTTCAGAATCCGCCCAGTTATGGATTCCGGAATCCGTGGATTATCAAAGGTTGAGAAGTTTGGTCAAGGCCCCATGCAAGGCATAGAGAATGATATCGAGGTTATTTCATGGTCCGTAATAAATGATGCTGGCAAGCAAGTGCCATTCGATTCACCATACCTTCGCTCTAATACTTGGGTCGATGTAAATGTGGATATGCACTTCGAGGATTTACCTCAACAGGCTCCACGCAGTGGAGAAGTTGATGTCAACTTGTTTTTGGATGGAGTGCAAAAGGCTAACGGAACGGTTAATCTAAATGGTACTGCAATACTTTCAGTCTTGGTTCCTTCAAGTGCAGAAGCAATCGTCTTTACAATAATGGTTGAAGCAGGGGAATCACAGGATATTTTCTTCCGCGTAAAGGATAATCATTCCTTTAACACCGATTCATTAGCCCCTGTTTTACTTGCAAGCAATATCCGCTTCTATGATCACAAACCTTCTTCACAGGCTCAGTTATTGGAATTTAACATTGGAGATGTGCCTGTTTTACCACATGCGGGTACGCTGATGCTTTGGCGTTCTTGGATTGATGATACTGATTCTAACGGCATTCCAGATGCTGGAGAGCACTATCCAATGGCAATGCAAGTTCCAGCCCAACTAAATACAACTGAGGGCATTTACAGGGCCCATGTCAATGATTTGTCTGGTGCACGGGGGGACTTGGTTTCAGGCTACATTGTGATGACGGATGCAGCCGGTAATGCCTTGATTGGTAGTGGAGGACCTGGATGGGATAATCACCTTTTCATGTACCAAATCAAGGAGGATGCAGCGCCATTTGTTCACACAACTTCTGCTGGACATGTTGGTGGAAATACCGCTTGGATACACCCTGGTGAAGAGCAGCACATGCAATTTCCATTCGATGAAGCAAATGGCCGCAGCGATGTTGCCTCTGTGAGGGTGGAATTGGCCAGTACTGTACCAAGTTCTCCAATGGCAGTTATTTGGAGTGCTTCAACAGGCGCTTGTAGTACTAGCGATCAATATCTCGAACTACTCTCTTGTGGCCTTCTTTCGCGTAGTGGCGATGAAAGCCCATATGCAAGCGATTTGGTTTTCGACTTACAGTTCAAGATAGATTGGATAATGCCAGTCGACATATCAACTCAGAGAGAGCCTACGATTGAGGTATTAGATAGAGCCGGACAAGGCTCATATTCCATCTTACCTCATTTGAGGTGGAAGTATAGTACTGATCTGATGGTAGATGCTTCATCAATCAGCATTACAGTTGATGGAATCAGCCAAGATGCAAGCGGGGCTTGGGTGAAGCCTGGACAAACTGCATCTGTCTCTGCACTCATCCGCTGGCAAGATTCCACAACTCTAGCCAAGCAACTTTTCGATATTTCAGGTCGTTTCAATGGCAAGAATATTCGTAGTATCTCGGAAAATGGCTCCTTCACAATTGATGTTGCCATGCCCTCTGTTTCAGGTGAGCATGCCTTAGTTCTGGCTCTAGATAACCTACCCACAAATGCAAACGATATGACCGACCCTGATGAGGCAACCATATGGTTCGTTGTCGATGCAACTTCACCAAGTATCAGTGAAGTTATTGCACCACGTTTAGGGGCCACACTTTCACTTGATTCATTATCTGATGTGTTGGTGGAATTCCGAATCCAAGAAGAAATCAGCATGCAGCAAGAAGGCTTGATGCTCAACTGGCAAGTACGTAGAGTAGATTCCGATATGCCACTCGCTGAAGGAATGGTTGGGGCTGAATTTAGCGATTCTCGCAATAGTGGAAATGCAATCCCAGCCCATGGTTTAATCGACTTGTCTAATGTTCTACCAATGGAGGCTTATGAAGACCAGCTAGTTCTAGATATTTGGGTAATTGGTCAAGATTCTGCTGGCAACGCCTTCTCTACCTTTGGAAACTCTGCCACTCAGGTGGCGGCCTCTTGGAATATCCAGATGGTTGAGGCAATGTTCAAGTTGAGCGAAAACCCCTCAACTTCAGCGGATGGAATGGCCTTTGTCGGAGACGATGTTATCATTGATGTACAAGTCCTCAACTATGGTCTCAAAGAAGGAAGTGTCGATGTACTAATCGAAGTTGTCGATATCGATGGAAGCCGTTTAGTCATCCTCGATTCAACAGTGGAAATAGACATTGATGAGAGTGAATTACTGAGGGCCGATTGGCAGGTCAAAAAGACCGGTGAGTACCATTTCGTAGTTTCACTGGATGATGTTGAAGTTGGCTCAACAGACTCGGTTCTTATCAGTCAAAGCGTCGAGGAAGGCTGGTTATCAGGTTCAATCGTTGGCGTCGATCCAATCTTCATCTGGGTATTTTTCATGCTACTTCTAGCGCTACTGGTAGTTTTGGGTGTATTTATGAAAGGAGAAGGAGACTCAGGTGGCTCTGTATTTGATGAGGAAGAATCAGGTGAATATGTTGAGGAAACAAAAGAATATGTGCCACTTCCAGAGAATCAAACTTGGGAAGTTCCAACAGGCCAAGCACAAGAACAGCCTGCTAATGTCGAAGGAGTGATGCCAGCAGTTGCCTCTGCAGCAATGCCATATGGGGCAATTCCGGCCCAGCACTATGACCCCTATTCAGGACAGACCAATCCACACATGGCTGGTGCGCAGGCTAGCCCCTATGCGGCTCCACCTGGAACAGGTTTCGAGTACCATCAGTGAGCATCATAGTCGATGCAAGACTTGATGGTAAATGTCGATGCGAGAATAAAACGTGGAGGGAGCAGGAGGACCGCTGACAGGGTTAGACCCTGAGGAAAGTCCCCTCTCCGTAGTGCAAACGGTCCGGGGCAATCCGGATGCCTGGGAGGGCAGGCTCTGTAGCAGAAACGAACAGTGTTGGGGTGGTACGATGATGCCGAAAGGCGGAGGTTTCCCGACTACTGATGAGACGAACATCCCCGTTGGAGCAAGTCCAAACAGACCCGTCGACGCGGCACGCATAGGGTCGGGTAGGACGCATAGTTGAATGCGGTTAACCGTAAATGGCGAACAGAAAGGGGCTTATTCCCTGCACCCTCCACTCCTCTGCGTCCATGGGACGCAGAGAGTTTTTGGCACTCTCCACGGTGTGTCCTAATGGAGGACCTCGTAATTTCTATCAGATGTTAGTCCAAAAGAGCCGCTTCTATTACCTTCTCTTCAAGAATCGGCGTATCTCCAAAGTCCCGCCAAGAAGGCTGGCCTCTGATTTTGGCTGAAGCAGTCTTGGATGCAGAAAGGATGGATGGCAAAAGGAATACCGAAGTTAGGAATGCGAAGCAGATGAGTAACATCATCATGATGAAGAAATTCTCCAAGCCAGGGAAGGTCACGAAAAATCCAGCCGCTAGGCCACCAACAGTGGTTACGGTGGTCTCAAAGATAGTTTGACCAGTGTGCTCGATGGAATATTGAATGCCGTTCGGCGTTTCTCCTTCTTCCTTGATTCTGTGCATCACGTGGATTGCATCATCAACTCCTATCCCAAATACGATTGTGCCAATCATGGCAGTGAATATGTTGACATTGACATCTCCTGATTGCATTAGAAGTGGTTGCCAAAGGATGACTACAGCAACTGGAATCATTGTAATTATTCCGAGTCTTGCTGAGCGGAATACTAACATTAGAGCAAGTGTCAAAATTAGCATCGTCCATAGTGTAGTGCTAGTTTGGGTATCGTGGATCCCTTTGTTGATATCCAAAGATACGGGAAGGCCACCGGTTAATTTGCTCGTACTCGTTCCTACTAAGGTGTTGTTTTCTAACAAAATATCATCGATTTGGTCTCTCAGTCCACCTGCATAGATGAGGTTAAGGTAAGGCTGAACAACGTAGACTAGGCCTTTACCTTCGTTTGAATTTAACAGCATTGACCGGACTTCGTCCGACAATGAATCAAAGATGATATCAACCATATCAGCCCGCCAACCAATTCGGCCATTAGGGTCAGCATCCATGGCATAAAAGAGGGTGCAGCGGGGTTTTGCTTCGGTAATTTCACTGGTCCAACATTCGTCGTGTAGGAATCCCCACATACTGTCATTATAGAGTGTGATGCCGGTATTTTCCTCCTCAATTACTATGGGGATTGAGCGTAAAAAGGTGATTAAACTGGTTGTTGTGGTATTATTGACATCAGTGATGATTTTATTTTCAAGCCGGTCCATTTCATCGAGCACAGGCATATCTCTAATTTTGGTAGTGCCATTGCTACTTGCTCGCTCTGTGGCATCAAAGATGAACATCGAAGTTTGTCCTCCACCAAATTGTTCGGAATATGTTGCTAATGTATTGAGTGATTCGATTCCATCTGGGGCATCGCTAGTACCGGTTATTGGCTTATCTAATTGGTCCATATTGATTATTCCATAACTTGTAATCCCTCCCGTTATCAGTAGGATGATGAGGAAATGCTTTACTGGAACGCGCCCGACTTTCCCCCACATAGATTGATTTTCACGCTTATGATAACGCAGGAGCCAAGCCAATGTTGGAACTAATATTATTGAGAAAACCAGAGTACACATGATTCCAATAACGAGTGTCATTCCTACTGTCCTAATCGGTATGACTGGAACGATTGCGGGCATAATCATAACCGAGAAACCAACGATTGTTGTGAAGGCAGAAATGAAAACTGCAACACCGGTAGTTTTTGACATTTCGAGGGTTGCTGCCTTGTAAACTTCTACATCCCAAAGGTCTGGTATCGGCTCCTCTGCTAGTCCTTGGCGCCTTCTACCGTGGTTGTGTTCTGCTATTTCGTCGAATTTCTTAGCTCGACATTCTTCAATCCGGTTCAACATATGTAAGGAGTAATCTACCCCTAAACCAATCAATATCGGACCACAAGCAACGATCATCGGTGTCAGGGTAATATCTAGCAACACGGTTGTACCAAAGGTTACTGCCAAGGCCATACCGATTGGCAAGCCACTGATGACAACTACTTTCAGACTGCGGTGGAGGGCAGTAATAATCAGTACGACGATGACAATTGAGATTGGCATCATCGCCTTAAGGTCCTCAAATATCGCAGATGAAACATCTTGCAATACTTTGGTCAATCCAGTTTGTTGAAAACTTGTGCCACTTGGTTCATTTATCATCCATTCTGGACGGTTTTCAGGGTCTATCATTTTGTCTATATGAGCAAAAAATTCCTTGAAATCACCCCATTCTCCAGTGATATTCATCTCGTGATGAAGACCAATCACGATAACAGCTGTATCCCATGTCCCATCACCATTGGTATCTTGAGCAAGGCTTGCCAAAGAACCACTCAATCTCTCAACGATTTCATCGACCCTATCTTGGTCGTCTGGAATGCTGTATTCTCCCCCAGTACCGGATTGCTCAACCCTCTCAGCACAGCCAATATTTAGGCTAATTCTCTCCTGCAAGACTTGGTCGCAAAAAGCGGCATTAAATCGCGAGTCTGTGCTGTTGGCTTCTTTGATTACTTGAGAAGGGGAAATGACCCAAAGAATACCATCGTTTACGCCACGGTCGGATTTATCCCAATCCAAGCCACGTTGCATGGTTCCATTTTCGATATTCGTATCATCTCCTTCTAACCAAGAGATTTCTTTTAGGACTCTAACATCAGTTACATTGTAACCTTGCCCTCCTCCTAAGTTGGCATTACTCGTTTGAATGTAAATCAAGCCAATATCAGTCGACCATTCCTCTCTAACTTCTAAGAGTAAGTCAGTTGAATCGGCTCCATCAGGGAGGAAAACTTCGAGGTCATCTTCTATTTGGTCTTGAAATGAAGCACCCATATTGGCAAACCAAGCAGTCATCAAGAGCATCAATATCAAGGTTATTTTTGGAGCCTCAAGCAGACCCGAATATAGCCGTTCGAATCCATCCTCGAGGGATTCACCGATTTTTTTATTGAAATGCTCAACTCTTACCTTTGCTGATTCAATGGATTGTTTGAGCGAAGATGCGCCTGATGGTGCGGCTGCGCTCATGGCTCTTCGTGCTCAATTGCCGTCAAGAACCTACCTTCAACATCTGCACTCAACATTGAGATTGCGACCTGCCAAAGTTCTGCCAAAATATTTCGGGCATGGGGGAGCAGAAAAAATGCAACTATTAGACAAGTTAATCCATGCCAAATTCACGCACGATTAGTAGTCTCATGAAAGTACGGGCACTCTGAAGGACGACTCCGGTTGCTATCAGGGCCAAACCAAGTACACCTACCCAAATTGCTGAGAGCCCTGCCCCTACGGTAAATTGTGTGTATTCACTCACTTGATTGACAGCTTGCATTCCCATGGCAGCACCGGCTAGTAAAAGAGAAACCCCTGGGAGTCCAAGAACCAGCAATGGTTTCTTTTGAGAGAGGGTAATCAGGGCGTAAATAAAGACTACAAATCCATGAGACACTGGTGTGTAAGATGAACCCTTAGGCACATCATAGCGAATAATAGTTGGAACTTCTTTTACTGTGAGGTCCTTTTCTTTGGCATCTTCAAGTAATTCTAATGATAATTCCATTCCCTCGCTGTCAAATCGAAGCCGTTGCAAAGCCAGGCGTGAAAATGCCCTAAAACCAGATTGAGTATCATTGATTCCTAAATCACTTGAAAGATTCGAAGCAGCAGTTATCACTTTGATTCCTAGTTTACGGTAGGCGGGCATCGATATACCATCACCACCTTCCACGAATCTTGAACCAATGACCACATCTGCATCACCATCACGGATTGGTTGAACCAAACGAGAAATATCTTCTGGGGCATGTTGTCCATCAGCGTCGAGAACAACCAATACGTCGACATCTAATTCAATCGCTCGATGGAAAATAGATTTCAATGCACCACCATAGCCTCTGTTGAAACGGTGGCGGATGACTTCTGCGCCAAGACGGGTGGCGATCGAGGCACAACTATCAGAGGAACCATCATCGACGCAGATTACCTTGTCGACGTGGTCACTAACCTGTAGGACGATGGTACCAATTGTCTCCTCCTCATTGTACATGGGGAGGCCGGCAATAACGGTGAAGTTGTCACCTGAGGTGTTCTCCATCAGTTTCCTCCCGCGCCGCGCCCTGTTTAATGCTTTATCCGACATTTCACTTCGCACGCGGGTTTGAGTCTCGACCGCCGTTTCGTGTCACTGCTTAGTCATTCACTCAGGCAGTAGGTGGCTTATGGTGGTTACAGAGCGCTCTCCGTCCATTACGCGGCGTAGTGCTGCCATGCTGATGACCAGAGGGACGTATGCTTGTCCGTCGCTGGTTGTGTAGGCGTTGCAGTCGCTAAAGGCACTGGTGTTTACTGAAACCTTCAGGGCTCCACCGGCGTTGCTCTTGCGGACGTATCCAACTAGCAAGGAAGGGCTCTTCCCTGCGTTTGTTCCATCTTGTTCGTTCTTGGGCTTGTTTTGTTGTTTTGTGTTTGTCATTTTCTTCACATCCATTAGTGCATTTTGCTTTACCAATGCTGCACCACTTCGCTGGCAATTTTGTCGTTTTACGTCTAAGTAATAATAGAACACGGTGAGAATGTGAGTGAATGTGAGCGAATGTGAGTTGAGGAGCCATGTCGTAGTGTCGCAAATATCAAATCATTAGCGTCATTCGCCGCCAATGAATAAGATGCGTTCATTGATAACAGGCGGCGCTGGATTCATTGGCTCCCACCTTGCCGACAAGTTACTTTCAAAGGGTCATCAAGTTAGAATTTATGATAATCTCTCGAGTGGAAAGGAAGAGTTTCTCCACCATCACGGTGAGAATATCGAATTGGTAGTTGGAGATTTACTGGACCTTGAAGGGCTAACTGCGGCAATGAAAGATATCGACATGGTCTGGCATTTGGCTGCTAACCCTGACATACGCTTAGGTACGAGAGTAACTGATACCGACCTTAGACAAGGTACAGTAGCAACTTACAATGTTGTAGAAGCAATGCGCTTGACTGGAGTAAAAAACATTGCTTTTGCCTCTTCATCAGTCGTTTATGGGGAAGCCAAAGTAATGCCTACACCTGAAGACTATGCACCATTGTTCCCGATTTCCCTTTATGGAGCCAGTAAATTAGCAGGTGAAGCATTACTAACATCCTGGGTTGGCACTTTTGGCCTCAAATGCTGGATATTCCGGTTCGCAAATATCGTTGGAGCAAGAGGAACACATGGGGTCATTTTTGACTTCATCCACAAATTAAAGGCTGATCCTAAGCGCCTAGAAGTCCTCGGAAATGGCCGGCAAGAGAAATCATACATGGAGGTTGAGGACTGTGCTAAGGCGATGATTCATATCGTTGAAGGTCAAGATGAAGACATCAATTGTTTCAACCTCGGCTCTGGTGATACTTGTTCAGTTCGCCGAATCGCTGAAATCGTCGTCGAAGAAAGTGGCTTGCAAAATGTCAGCATAGAATATACTGGAGGCGACAGAGGTTGGGCGGGAGATGTCCCTAAGGCCATGCTTGCAGTTGACAGGTTATTGGCAACCGGATTTAATCCCTTATTTGATAGTGAGGCTTCAATCCGCCATACGGTGCGCCGCCTTATAGAAGAAATTGGACTTTAGGAGTTGGAAAAATGAAACTGAATGAATTAGCTAAAACAACGAGAGCAGAAAGCGATAGCAGGATGGGCAGCATGCTACTTGTTTTGGGGGTATTTTTCATCGCCGTTATTTTGGTATTTTCCACAACAGATGCAATTCCAATAGGAGTTGATGAAGGTGAAATGCCACCCAATATTAAGGGCAAATCTCATGCTGCATCAGCGGGTGATGTATGGAATAATTTCGACCTTTATTCCTTATTCCAAACAAATTGGACCGAGGGGGACTACAATTCCACATGGTTCGTTATTGAATTCATGTCAACGGATTGCCCAGTTTGTATGTCATATTCTGACGAGATTGAAGAATTATCAGAATATTGGTTTGGAAGAGTCCAGTTTGTCGCTGTAGCAGTTGATTTCCAGTTTAATGAAGAATTCACCTCAACACCTGAAGAAATAATCGCCTTTCAGGAAAAAACAGATTTTGAGGGTTGCAATCATGGCAAAGGAAATTGCAATACAAGAGATGGTGGACCTCACAACAAAGTTCTCTATGTTGATGATAGAGATGCATCTTCGATGAATGATTGGGGAGTTCAAGGAACACCAACTTCCTATATTCTCTCGCCAAATGGTATTGTTGCTTGGAATCAGAGGAATAACCCTAGCCAAGATTTGATTGATGGTTTGGTCGAAATTGTTCCAACAGATGGTATGGGCGGTGGTGCATGATGGTTGACAGCAATTTGCTACTTGCCGGCCATCTACTGATAATTTTAAGTGGAGTTTTCATCGCTTTTTCAAATCGGTTCCTATCAAGCCAAAGGGATAGATTACTCGCAGGTCTCTCTTTGGTCCTCTTAGGTGGATTCACGGTCAGTACTCACACTTGGTGGTTCCACAATAAATATCATGAGTTAGGAGGAAATATCGGTTGTTCTGCATTTGGCTCCTTTAGTTGTGGAGATGTGTTGGCTAATTCGGATTGGAATACAGTGCCATTCCTTGGGGTCCCGTGGGGTTTAATGGGAATGATTGCATTCGCTTTCCTCGGGTTTTTGACTCTAAGTGTACGTAAGGATCAGAATGCAAAATGGGCTAAGACATACCTCGATATCGGTTATGTTACATCTGGTTTTGGAATACTAATCGCACTTTACCTGCTTTACGTTGAAATTGTACCTCTAGAGATGACTTTCTGCCAATTTTGTAGTGTTGCGCACCTTGCAGACATTATCGCTTTCGTCATATTCCTGAAATTAAGGAAGTTACAAGGAACTGACCAATGGGACCCTGTGGCGTCACAGGCTGCAAAGAATTTCAAGGACAAGGGCATCAAGAAAACGCAGCGCAAGAATAATAGTGGCTTTGTCAAACCAACTATACGAGATGAGGAAGAATGAATCAAAAGTTCCTTGGCGGAATTTTATTGATTCTTGGCGCCGTATTAATCGGCGTAATTATTTCTATAAGTCTTGGTTCAGATGAGCAAGCAGTTATCGAGAGCGAGCACGATGGAGAATATTCTGGATTGGATTATGACTTGGCTCACCAATGCCTCGACGACCATGGGCAAGTTGGTGCACATTTCCATCCTTATTTGACTATAAAGATAGACGGTGATGAAGTTTTAATTCCGACAAATACCGGGATTGCAACCGATGAATGCGATGGAATGCACTTCGTTCACACCCATGATGATTCGGGAAAGTTGCACGTTGAAACTCCCGAACCTACAGAGGTTAAACTAGG
>JAAZXA010000028.1 GCA_014240385.1 Methanobacteriota archaeon
AGTATTGATTAGGTTTGGCATCATATCGTATCTCTGCTTTAGTAGGACATCGATATCTGCCCAAGATTTGTTGACATTTTCCTTTAATCTGACCAATCTGTTGTACGTTGAAAAGAACCATATTATCGCAATTAAAAGGATTACTCCTCCAATTATTCCACCAATAAGAGTTGCACTCATGCTTTTCTCCACAATGTTTTACTTAATTAGTACTCCTACAACAATAGCAGATTTCAAAACACCTTAGCAGGTGGACGCAACCTATGAGTCAGCGCCGTCTCCTCTCAGCACTTGTTGTGCTCGCCGTCATCGCTCCTTTGTTTTCCGGCTGTTTTGGCTCCGAAGAAGAAGTAAAAGAAATCATCGAGGAGGGGCCTTTCTCCTTCGCTCAACCTTTGAATAATGAGACATTTTACCATTTTGCAGGTGGTATCAACGCCCTTAACCAAAGTGCGGTAAGTGCAGCAAATATTACCGCAAATTTAACCGGAAATAACACACCATATTATGCAAATGGGACATACTTTGGAATTGGTTTTACCACCTTTGAGCCAACCATAGGAATAGCCAGCACAGGCTCGATGTTTTTCACTAATTATCGAGGGACAGGGGATGGAACACATATCATCAAAGGCACAAATTATGGTCAAGATTGGGAAGATGTTGGACCGTTTAACCAAGTATTTCCAACAACAGGCCAAGTTCCAAGTTCCAATGACCCATATGTCTATGTCGATAAATGGACCGATAGAGTTGTCAAATTTGACATGCATGCTCTAACAGCAATGTTCGTTGAATATTCAGATGATGATGGCTCAACGTGGAGTATTCCGCTAAGTGCCGAAGGATATTATTCACCTCAGGATCACCAATCAATCGCTTCGATGCCCGATGTCAATGGGATTGGGTTCCATGAAACAATTTACGTATTTTGCATTAACACCGGTTCAAGTGCACTTGGACCTCAATGCAGTCGCTCATTGAATGGTGGAATTACATGGGATATTCAAAGACCAGGTTATCCAATCGGCACACCCCAATGCTCAGGATTGCATGGGCATGTTGCTGGTGGTAGTGATGGCTCAGTATATCGCGGTAATCCATCTTGTGATGGGCCTGCTGTATACCGTAGCCTTGACGGGGGATATACTTGGACTGAACATACAATAACCACGGAAATTGGTATGCAGGAAGGCTGGCATAGCCACGAAGTTGCTGTTGCTGTTGATGAAGCAGGCAATGTGCATGCATCGTGGATTTCCACAGATGAAATGCCGTGGTATGCCTATTCACGCGACCAAGGTAATACTTGGTCCGAGCCAATGATGATTGCCGCACCAGGGGTAAACCAAACTGGGTTCCCAACAATTTTCGCAGGCGATGAAGGCAGAGTTGCCTTAGGATATATCGGCCTTCAAGACGGGCAAAACGGTTGGAACGGATATATGGCAGTAATGACAGATGCCTTCAATGAATATCCGTTAATTACCAGCGTTTCGGTCAATCTATTCGAAGACCCGCTAGATAGTTCAGAGGATTGCGGAAATGTTCGCTGTGGTGGATTTGGTGATTTCATTGATATCGAAATTGATGATGAAGGCCGACCTTGGATTGCACTTGCACATAATGTGCGAAATCAAGAAGGCATCGTTGGCACCTTCGTAACCGGCCCTTCATTGTATGGCGACCTTATCCAATTGGAAGTTATCGAAGCAGGTGGAAATAGTACCTTGTCCCTTTAAGTCGCAATTTGTGTACTTTTCGAAGGCCCCCGCTCAACCTGCTACATATCGATAAGTCAATGCAGGACGCCTAGGCCCATTTAATGATGAGCGTCGAAGCATGGACATAGGAAAGAATCAATGGGCTGCTTCGCAACAGCAGTAATGGAGGCCGGGCTATGGTCAACTATGGATTCGCAATTGATAATCGAAAATGCATCGGCTGCCACGCTTGCACTGTCGCCTGTAAATCGGAACACGATGTTGCAGTCGGAGTAAATAGAACTCACGTCAAGTATATCGAGACTGGTGAATATCCGAACTCTAGCCGAGAATTCAGCGTCCATCGCTGCAATCATTGCGAGGATGCACCTTGTACCAAGATCTGTCCAACTACCGCATTATTCACTCGTAGCGATGGTATTGTTGACTTCGATGATGACCGCTGCATAGGCTGTAAGGCATGTATGCAAGCATGTCCTTATGATGCGCTTTACATCGACCCAGACAAAGGCACAGCAGCAAAATGCAATTACTGTGCCCACCGCCTTGAGAACTCCTACGAGCCTGCTTGTGTTATCGTCTGCCCTGTTGAAGCAATCGTCAGTGGAGACCTGCATGACCCCAAATCATCTCTATCGTTATTACTCGCTGAGAACGTGACTACTGTGAGGAAACCTGAGGCTGGAACTATTCCAAATGTCTACTACCTCGACACTTCAGAAGAAATGTTGAACCCACTCGCCAGCGAAAAAACAGCCATAACAATGTGGGGAGAACAAGCAGCGGGGGTTGGGCACTTTGCAAAATATGCACAAGAAAGAATGGGAGCTGCTGATGAACATTCGATGTTAGTTCAACTGGCTATGGAAGTGAAAGCAAAGGATGCCGCTCCGAGAGATGCTGCAATCATTAGAGATGTCGCAGCCAAGTTAGCAGATAATTCACCTAAAGCAAAGCGATCCTATGACGCACCATCGAAGGGAATACTCTGGGGCTGGGAAGTTAGCGCCTACATCTGGACAAAGGCTGTTGCTTCTGGAACTTACATGATAGCGATGATGGCATGGTTGATGGGCTACCTAGACATGACTGACTTATGGTGGCCAATCACGACAATTGGCTTGGTCTTCCTCACTCTAACTGGCGCACTACTGCTCAAAGACCTAGACCGCCCAGAACGCTTCCTCTATGTTATGCTGAGACCGAATTGGGATTCCTGGTTAGTGAAGGGCGCCTATCTATTGGCAGCCTATGCTGGAATTCTTTCTGCTACTGCTGCAGTTCTACTGTTTGGACTAGATGAAGCATACCTTCGCTATCTGGCTTACATTGGTATCCCAGTATCACTACTAACCGGAGTCTACACGGCATGGCTACTACAACAAGCAAAGGCTCATTCATGGGCAACAGACAAGTGGCTACCGCTGAAATTTTTGTTTGAAACGGCTGCAATAGGTGCAGCAACTCTCCTCCTTCTTATCGGCAATGCCACAATAGTCGTAGCAGCGATTTGTGCCCTTTTGGCATTCTGGTTGCATGGACATCATATTATCGAAAAGCCACAAATTCAGGCACTAGCATGAGGTGAAGAAGGTGGCAAAAACATTCATCGAAAATATCGCACAAAAGTTGCGCATCATTCCAAACCTCGACAAGCAGGCTCATCAGGGTGCAAACCAAGAACTGAAAAAATACCCCGATATAGAGGACTGGGACAATCATACGGAATTAGATGCCCAAGCATGGCCAAAACAAGTTGAGAAGAATTATTCGTTAGTACCAACCACCTGTTTCAACTGCGAATCGGCCTGTGGTCTACTCGCCTATGTAGACAAAGAAAGTGGCGAGGTCACAAAATTTGAAGGCAACCCCCACCACCCCGGAAGCCGCGGTAGAAATTGTGCAAAAGGTCCAGCAACAATCAACCAAATCAAGGATACAGAACGTATTCTCCACCCAATGAAGAGAGTCGGTGAGAGAGGTGAAGGCAAGTGGGAGCAAATCCCCTGGTCGCAAGTCATCGAAGAAATCGCTGCAAAAATCCGAAAATCACTGAAGACTGGAGCCCGAGACAAGGTAGTTTACCACGTCGGAAGGCCAGGCCATGAAGGCTATACCAACCGAGTTCTCAAAGCATGGGGGGTAGATGGTCATAACTCGCATACTAACATCTGTAGCGCCGGAGCAAGAACAGGCTATGCACTCTGGCAAAAACACGACCGCCCAAGCCCAGACCACGCCAATGCAAAGGTCATCTTACTTTGTTCATCACACCTTGAAACGGGTCATTACTTCAACCCTCACGCCCAAAGAATCCTAGAAGGAATGATGGATGGAGCAAAACTCATTGTTATCGATCCGCGACTTTCCAATACTGCCTCTATGGCCGACCATTGGCTGCCAACTTGGCCGGGAAGCGAAACTGCGCTATTCTTGGCCTGGGCAAAAATCATTCTCGACAAGGGACTATACGACAAAAAGTTCCTTGACGAGCAGGTGAACTGGAAGCAGTGGCTAGATGCAGTCCACCCAGATGCAGAAAAATCAGTTGATTCATTCATTTCATTACTAAAAGAAGAGTATGCAGAATACACTCCTGAATTCGCAGCCAAAGAATGCAGAATCCCGGTTGAGCAAGTTATCGAAGCAGGTGAAATTGTTGCTAATTCCGGCAGCAAACTATGCACCCACGTATGGAGGGCAGCATCAATAGGCAATCTCGGAGGATGGCAAGTAAGTAGGAGCCTACATTTCCTCAATGTGTTGACCGGCTCGGTTGGAACGGTGGGAGGGACATCACCAAATTCTTGGTCAAAATTCAAACCAGAGTTCTTCGATAACCCACCAGACCCTGATGGTTGGAACGAACTTCATTATCCCTCTGAATATACCTTGTCTCATTTCGAGATGAGCCAAATCCTCCCTCACCTCATCAAAGATGGTCGCGGTAGTATGGACGTCTACTTTACCAGAGTATTCAATCCTGTATGGACATATCCAGATGGCTTTTCATGGATTGAAATGTTGCAGAACAAAGAAGCAGTTGGCTGCCATATCGCCATGACACCGACTTGGAATGAAACCGCATTCTTCGCAGATTATGTCTTGCCAATGGGTCATTCAAGTGAACGCCACGACATTAATTCCTATGCTACATCATCTGGTAAGTGGGTTGCATTTCGACAACCAGTGCTTCGAGAATTCGCTAGACGTCGCGGCGAAGAAGTAGAATTCACCCACCAAGTTAACCCTGGAGAAGTTTGGGAAGAAGATGAATTTTGGAATGAATTGAGCCTAGCAATCGACCCAGATGGAGAAATGGGTATCAAACAACATTTCATGTCTCCATATCGAAAAGGCGAGACCATAACAATCGACGAATATTACCAATACATCTTCGAGCGCATCCCTGGACTTCCTGAGGCTGCAAAGAAGGAAGACCTCTCTGAACTGCACTATATGAGGAAGCATGGGGCTTTCCTAATCGAGGAATCGACTTACAAAAAACACGAAAAAGAAGGTTGGCCAACTCCCTCAGGAAAGCAAGAATTTTATTCTCCAACGATGATTGAATTCGGTTATCCCGAGCATGCGATTCCCCATTACCGCATCAAATCTCACGTCCATCCTGAGAAACTTCAGGCCGATGATGAATATTGTCTACTGCCGAATTTTAGACTTCCAATGCACATCCATTCCCGCTCTGCAAATGCGAAATGGTTGGTGGAAATAGCCCATAGGAATCCTATTTGGTTGCATCCAAAGGACGCTGAAAAACTTGGTATTATTGAAGGTGGAATGATAAAAATCGAAACTGAAATCGGTTGGTTCGTTGACAAAGTATGGGTAACTGAAGCCATCAAACCTGGAATCGTTGGTTGCTCTCACCACATTGGCCGGTGGCGAAGAAAACAAGATGCGGGGAATAGAATGATGACCAATACCGTATCGATTGAAAATAAAGGAGATGGTAAGTGGCGAATGCGCACTATCGAAGGTATACAGTCATTCGATTCAGAGGACCCCGATACCAACCGATTATTTTGGCGGGACGGCGTAGTTCACCAGAATATCACCCATGCAGTACAACCAGATCCAATCAGTGGGGCCCATTGTTGGCTGCAAAAAGTCAAATTATCTGTTCCAAGCGAAGGTGAAGAATACGGTGATGTAGAAGTCGATACCGAGAAGTCCTTTGCTTACTACAAAAAGTGGAACCAGTGGGCCAAAGACAGAGAAACACATCCTCGTGGAGAAAGGCGGCCGCTATGGATGAAGAGGCCATTGCCACCCCGGAAGAAGCACTGGTACGTACAAACTGAGGGGGAATGAGGCTCTGGAACTTCTCTTAATCTCCCTATTACTTTGCATCGCTCTCTTCTTCAGCCCTCTTGGACTTGGAGGGGGAGTGCTTTTCGTCCCTATTCTCCATTATATTGGTGATTGGCCATTGATGGAAGCAATCATTGCATCATTAGCGATGGTTTGGATGGTTGCACTAGGAAGTAGTTTGGCTCATAGCGGTGAAGGTCATGCCAACAAGAAAGTTGCAAATGCTGGTAGGTTAACCGCTGTACCTGCTGCAATTGTTGGTACAATCTTGGCATGGTTGGCAATCGAATATGTTTCAGTTCTTGTCATCAAAGTGATGGCTGCAGTAATCCTCATTTATGTCATTGAAAGGAATCTTCGTTCATCCGAGAAAGTCACCGGCGGAGTAGAAGTTTTGACCAAATACAAAATCGGTTGTGCATTTGGAGGGCTTGCTTCTGGTTTATTGGGAATTGGCGGTGGTGCAGTTTATGTCACCATCAATAGAAGGATGGCCGGTCTCGACATCCGAGACGCTGCTGGAACTTCATATCTAATCGGCGCAGCAGTAGTTCCTGTGGCATTGCTTAGTCATATTTTGATAGATGGAACATTGCCTGATGTTTATCAGAGAACTGGTTTGTTAGCTGCAATAGTCGTACCAATGTTAGCGTTTTTTTCTGCATACTTTGGGGCGAAAAATGCCATCAAATATTTGCCAGTCAATATAGTGAAGTGGGTATTCCTCATTGCCGTTAGTACAAGTCTTGGCAGGTATCTTTGGGATATTGGCTCAAGGTTGCTCTAAATTTTTTTGATGATTATGGCAATACCCTGCCCACCACCAATGCAAGCAGTAGCAACCCCATAGTTCCCACCACACCTTTGCAATTCCAGTGCAAGCGTCAAAACAAGACGTGTACCTGTTGCAGCCAAAGGATGACCAAGCCCCACGGCACCACCATTGACATTGACCTTCTCAACATCTATTCCTAACTCCTTGATACAAGCAACAGCCTGACCGGCAAATGCCTCATTGATTTCCCAACGGTCAATATCATCTACGGTTAAGCCAGCATTGTCCAATGCCTTTCGACTAGATGGAACTGGCCCATAGGCCATGATTGCAGGCTCCAACCCTACGATTCCCCAAGATACAATTCGCGCTAATGGCTTATCTCCATCAGCCTGTGCTTTTGTTGCCGATTTGATTACCACAGCCGCAGCACCATCGACGATACCACTGGCATTACCTGCTGTAACGAGGCTTTCAGGCCCAAAGGCTGTTGGTAATTTAGATAATGATTCAGCACTACAATCGCGTACAAGGTGATCTTCATCTTTGTGAGTTAGGACTACCTCTCCACGGCGAGACTTGATAGTGACTGGAACAATTTCCTGTTCAAACACATCATTGTCGATTGAGGCTGCTGTTCTAGCATGGGAAAGGGCTGCGTACTCATCGACTTCTTGGCGCTTAACATCGACTCGCTTGCACAACTCGTCACTAGTTTGAGCCATGAAGGAACCACAGGTCATATCTTGTAAATTTGTCATCATATAATCCTCGACCTTGGGGGCACGGCCAAGCCCCCAACCATCACGAGCACCACGTATTACGTGCGGTGCCTGTGAAAGATTCTCCATACCACCAGCAACCACTGTTGCTGCTTCTTCTAGCATTATCATTTGCGCACCATTAATGATGGATTGAATACCACTACCACAAATTCTCGAAACTGTAAGCATTGGCACTTCTTCGGGAATTCCTGCTTGTAATCCAGCATGACGAGCGCCGTAAATTGATTGAGAGTTAGTTTGTAGCGCATATCCCATGACGACATGGTCAACTGCTGCTGAATCTGTTCCAGTTTTTTCTAGAGCACCTTTGATTGCAATGGCACCGAGTTCTTCAGCCCGTAGAGTTTTCAGGGCGCCGCCTGGTTTTCCATCGCCTCTTTTTCCCCCAACCCATTCACAGAAGGGGGTGCGTGCGCCGCCAATTATCACTACATCATCGTGGTCCATGTTCTGCCGAACTGATACGAGTTATTGAGTGATACGTTTGTCCCTGCAGAAGTATAGGGGCATTGTCAAATAAAGACTTGCTTGCTATGTAGACCTACCTTGGGAACTAATCCACTTTGCCGAATAGTTTCGACGAATTGCTTTCCTGTTGCGCTACGCCCATATCTCAATTCACTTGGGCCTATATGCAGATTCCAATGCTTCTGGAATACCATAGCTCTCTCTTTACTGGATGCCATGCAAGAAGGTACTGTATGATACATCCTAATCTCAGATTTTGTTTTGCGGAGGAATCGTGCAAGCACTTCAGGCATCATCTTAGATAACCATGTGTCCTTCATGAATCGAGATGAACGGCTTATCACATATCGTGGTGAAGTCAATGGACCTAACAATTCCTTGAGTGAATTGCTGAACATTTTAGCCTCTTCTGCGCTGGAATCATGTAGATGATATCGTAACCAACCTCCTCCCCTATCCCCGCCAATGGGAGAACAATGTGAGTCAATCTCGCCTAATTCCTTTAACGCATCAACAATGACTTTGGAAAATGCTTGAATTAAGGACTCATCGGTCCATATCTGCTTTTCTTTACCAAAATTAAAACCGCCACCAAATCCTGTGCCTAGTTTTGCTTCCAATGCTCTTGTGGAAGTGGCAGCGAAGGGCTTGCCAATACCCCATAGGTTTCGTGTATGTGGTCGGGTTTGTGCTCTTTTTAGCATCTCATCATTGAATAAAACCATACCTTCGCTAATACCTTCTGGACGAGCATCATTGAAGGCAGCATGGACATGGCCAACTCCCTTCTCAATAGTTCCATCATCACAAACACCGTACAATTGTTGGTGTTTACGTTTGAAGCGTTCGTAATCATCGAAACCCTTCGTGAATTCTTCTGCAAGGCAAATAATATCCCAATTATTTGCAACCTTTTCAGGCCACATCGAATCTAATCTAATAGAACGTCCTCGTAACTGATTGATACTCATACTGGTGGTTACGGTAGTCATGTCGATTAGGACATTGATTCTTGAAGCATCCCAACCTTCACCTAGCAAACCACGCGTTCCTACAATGCAACGAGTCAAACCCTCTTGGAAGAACTCAGTTATCATCAACGAATAATATCTAGGAATCCAATTCTTTCCCTTTCCTCTTATCTCGTGATATCCCTCATGGGTTATATCTGTAAATTCAATCTCTAAATCCCTTGAACGCGCCCACTCCTCTGCTCTAGTGATGAATCTATCAACCAATTCATCATCCACTAAAACGGTACTACCAGTCATCAAAACTGGGTCTAGAGTATCGCCAGCCGGATGACTCACTAAAGCCCGGAATACAGCGATAGCACCCCCTGCTTCATCGTCAAGGACGCCTTCGACCAAGGCTGTGGCGGAAGTCTTCTCAAAATCTGTCACTACTACTACACGTATATCATCACCCATCACTTTCGACTCAACCGTAATTATCTCATTTAGCGCATCTATCTTGGCTGAGGCATATGCCATCACTCTACCAACTGGTGAAGCACATGGACGAGAGCCTGTCTCAGTAATTTGAATACCCAGTAATCTTAGACGGGAAACAACTGATTCTGAAAGCACATGGTCATCGCTATTCTCTGAACGGCGTAATCCATGCCGCACATACCTCTCTAGAACGGTCCTAAGCATACTCATTCGGGTCCATGATTGATCTCCTTCCAGCATAGTTATTTTTGGAACTCCAGATGGCAACTCAATGCCATGAAGTTGGAGGTATCTTCTCGAATCATCAGCGAATGTTTTGTTCTTGGTTTGAAATTTTGGCCATTCTTCAGACTTACCGCCTGGTGACCTGCGTTCTTCCAATGCATTGCGCAACCATACATCTAGGCTCGGTACTTTTCCCTCAACAAGTTCGGTATCAGGGGTACGCAATTCTTCCAAAAGTTCATCAAACTCCTCATCGACTCTAGCGATATACTCTAATTCATGTGGCGCAGGCCTTACGAAGTAACATAGGTCTTGGTATGGAGCAAGATTAGAATCTCTTACCAGAGCGGGTACTGGGACCTCGTAATCAACTGGCCCAAAGAATTCAGAGTAGCGCTTAACATCTTCATCCTTGAATGAGTCGCCCTCAGGAGGAGTGGCTGTTAATCCGAGGATATATGGGTCATCAAACATCTCTCTTATCTCACTAAGGATTCGTCCCCAATGATGCATGAGGTGATGGCACTCATCCAAAATAATGAGCCCAATTCCCGCTTCTTTTAGTAATCTTAGATTCTCTTTTGCACTCTTGTGCATAGTTGCAAGGATATCTCCATCCTTAGATATCTCATCTCTGGCTCTCTTTCTATAACTGGAGATTCTGCTTTTGTAATATTTGGAATTGCGTTCCCGTAGGTCATTCTGCCATGCCGTTGCAGATTCATGGTCATCGGCTTCACCTTCGGCAATCAATTTCTCAGCCCACAAATCCAGTGCAGCAGCATCAAGGCCCTCGCCTCCCTTCTGGGGGAGAGTAACAGATTGGTAGGTCAATGAAGTGAGAAGACCTGGAGACTTAGGGTTGGTACTGATGAATGAATCCTTTCCATCTAAATTGAACAACGAAGTTCGTGCCGCCCACTGCGCCTGTATTGCAGAGTTTGGTGAGAGAACCAAAGTAGGTTTTCGCACTAGTTCAGCCCAGACAAATAACCCTAGTACTGTCTTTCCAGAACCAGGTGGTGCGACAATGTGTAAACGTTTGTTACCTTCCTCTAGTTGTGGAATTATCACTGAAGTTGCTGCTTTCTGAGAGTGGCGTAATTCTCCCGAAAACGAGATTTTTCCGAAATCCGGCAATTCATTAACAACCATCTCTACAAGGCTCCTTCCTCAGGGAATAACAGATTCAAATTAGGAACATGGCGATACCACCCAGCAACATTAGCGCTGGAATAATGACCATCTCAAAGCCTGAACGCATTGTACCGAGGTTGGATAATTCGCTACCTCTCCTAATAATGGTCTTTACACCGGGTGCATCTTCACCGTTGACATGCAGTAAGGTATGGCCAATGCTCACATCACAACCTTCTGCTTCGGCTTCTTCTCTGCCGCGAGATGCAGTATTACCCATTACATAGACTGGATTGCCGATTCTCAGACCCCAAAGGGTCCAACGGTGCTTCTTAATTGAGCCTCTGCCCAATAATTTAGTAGACATATGCCCAAATAATTGTTTGCTAATGCTATCATCATGCTTTGATTCCCAGCGTTTGATGAAGTTTCCATGGTCAAATCGCTTGAAAGAATCGGTTAGGATTCGCACTCCTCCAGTTCCATCGTGTAGCATGAATGGCAAAGAGCCATCAGCCCTATCGACAACTCTCCAACTACACTTGGTAGTAGTATTGCCTTCTGAATCAGTTTCTTGTCGGCATTCCTCTACTTCATGATGCCACTTGTAGCAGACCATGTTACTGACTGTTCGATGACTAGCGCCCCCAACTGCGACGTCTATATCCCCTTCCTTGGCTGGGCGTATCTGTCCAACCAACTCATTGCTACCTACTGCCATGCTGCGAACTAAACTGGTGGGCGTATCGAGCATCTGAGCCAACATCTTGGCTTGATACCAACCAACAAGTAAACCGATTCCACCAAGCACAGGCATAACCCACTTCATGATTGCAGGATCGCCCTCTCCTCCTGAATTAGTAAATTCCTCGGGGCTCATGGAGAGAACATTCCATATCCAAATCAAGAAACAAGTAATAGACAATAGTGAGAATAAGCCAAAGGCGGAAAGGGTTGCAGGTCTTGGTGTTCCTACTTTGTGTGGATGTTCAGGTAATGCCTCGCCGCTTGCATCTGCAGCATAGATGTCCTCCATATTCCAAGTGGTTGGACCAGGAGCAGGTAGAATCCAATCGTTTGGATCATTGGTTGGAGCATAAGATGAGCGTTGCAACCACCATGACTGAATTTCATAGCCGCGCTCTTCAGCTTGCTTTTCCTGTTCCTCGTGGGAAATTGCACCTTTTCTAATACCGTGCAAAGTTGCTTC
>JAAZXA010000041.1 GCA_014240385.1 Methanobacteriota archaeon
ACATATCATTTCCACGCAATCGCGAGGGTTTGTTCAAATCCCTCAAGACATTATGAATGAGTACAATGGGTGTTCAGTCCCTTAGTACACTGCCTACCGACTAGATTCTTTTCATCCAACCCTTACGCCAAAAATAGGATAACATTAGGACAGAGAAACCAAGCATTATCGCTACGATTTCCCAGAGGTCAAGTAAGCCCTTTCCAGAATCAAAAGCCTCGATATTCATCCCAAAAATACCGGCGATTAGAGTTAGTGGAAGCATGATTGCACCGATGATTGTCAAGGTGGTCATCACTTCAGTTAGTTGAGCATTGGATTCAGCCAATTGTAGATTGACGTGAGAAAGATAGGTATCACGAGTACTGGTTGCACCCGCTGAGTAATTCCCTGCTCTTTTTACCAATGTTGTAGTCATCTGCTGCAAATCCTCGAACAGGCGCATGGAATCTTTTGCCACCATTCTCTCTCCTGGCTTTAGCATTTTCAATAATGCTGATTGAAGTGATTCAATCGATTTTGAAGCTTCTCTCAAATGTTTTTTCAATTCGTGCAGGCTCTCAAGTAGGTTTTCATATTTTTTTGCAGGGTCGAAAACGCGGAACTCTAATTCATCTAATTCATCTGAATATTCGTTGAGAATGGGTGACCAATCATCGGCTATGGCGTCCAGTAATTCGTATAGAAGATAGTCTGTGCCGAGGTCCAATTCTTCATCATCGGCACGCTTGAAACGATTGGCGAATGATTTGATGGCAGGAATTTTTGTGTGTCGAACAGTTATCATCATTTGTTTTGTTGTCAAGATAACCACAGGCTCAGTATCCAATCTATTGTCAGTATCTCTCGCTTTGACCACGATGTGGCCGTGGCCATCGAATCTTTGTACGGTATTTGCAGCATCTCCGAAACAGTCCTCTACTGCAAGTTCATCTATCCCGTAATCAAGAAGGAATTTTCTTACTTCTTCGTCTGGATTTAAAATATCTAACCAAGCACATGAAGAAGCATTAGCGAGTTCTATAACACTCTCCAATGAGACCTCGGATTTGGCAATGCGGCCAGCCTCCCGACTTTGGAATCTCAACTCGGCCATGAATGTGGCCTCAGCCTTCTTCATTCAAAGGCTTCTATTCATCTTCTGTGGCATGTAAGTCTCTTCTTCGACGCTTTGCGCTGTTGGTTTGACGTTCTTCAACTTCTGCTAACTTACTAAGGACCTTTTTTCTCAATGCCCAAATAATGACTGCAACTGCAATGAAATTGAAGGTGAATAAACCCCATTCGGTACTTCCCCAAGTTGATATTCCCATCTTCCAACCTCTGTTAGAGCGGCGCCGTTAGATCGATTGAAACATCACCATTAGGGATCCCAATGCAAGTTAGGCGTGCTCCTTCTTCGACGAGATATTCATCCAAACCAGGCGGCAGTGGGTCATTCAATGGGATGATGCCTTCAATGAGGCGAACCATACAAGTTCCGCAAGTTCCAGAAGTACAATTGGTAGGAATTTCAATTCCAGCATCTTTGGCTAATTCCACAACTGTGGAAAGTCCGTCGACTTGTGATGTTCCAAGAAGGATGCTGCCCCTGAAGAAGCGAATCACATCTGGCAAATAATCGCCTCATCTATCTTCGTAGCGGGTCCAACGGCCAGTTTGTTTGTTGAAGTATAGTCCGGCTTTCTTCATCCACTTGTTGAATTTAGTTGCTCCAGCTCCAGTCCTTAGGATGAAATCTTCACGGTCTTCTTGGGCTTGGATATATCCCTTGGCTGCCAAAGTCTGGTCAATCCAGTCGTTGATGGACATCAATCCACCAGCAAGGCTGCTTGCCTCTGTTGCTGCAGCCATCTGATCAGCAGTTGCTCCAGTCTTTTCCATGTCCTTGATAATTAGTTGGCTAACGGTTGTGAAATCCTTGCTTGCAGGCTTGGCTGGAACAGACTCTCGGGGAGTTTTATTTTCATCAATTACTATTCTTGAACCATTTTTGAAAACAGAATCTACAACATCTCCAAGTGCTGCAGTGAATGGAGTTTCACAATCCCAGCAAATAAAGGACCAATTATCCTTGTCATCCGGATTTCTACAGGAACGTGGATCTAATTCATCTCCACATTCAGGGCAAGCGTGGAGAACTAGTTTTGGAACCATTAATCTTCTGAAATCAACAATATCTTGAGGAGTTCCTACTAGGTCTAACAATTCATGGTCTCTTGCTGCCTCTAAACCACGTGTTTCTAATTGGTCTCGAATTTTTGATTTCTGGTCATCTTTTGACTCATCATAGAGGTTATTTTCCAATTTCACGATTAACTCAACAGTTTTTCCGAGTCTATTCATGACAAGTTTTTGGTTTCTGAAAGCATCTACTTTTGCCAACTTCAAGCGGTCCTTTTGTTCAGCAAGGTCTGCTAAAATGTCTTTTTGCTCACGGCGGAACTTTTGCTCATCAATTTTGCTGGTCTTCTTCCGTTCTGGGGCAAGGACCTTTGCTAAGTAGCGTTCTTTACCGTGAGTTTGGGGGCCAGCCTTGATTATAGTGAGCACACCTTCCGCAATATCTGCTTTGAGTCCGTAATTATCGACAAGTTGTGATTTGTCAATTTTCTTCAAATCACCGATTTTTAAACCTGCATCGGCTAAATGCATAGCCGTAGTATCATCAATTCCTCTGCGAAGCAGAGCCAAATAGGTGTCCTTCTTTGCCATGGATCCCACCAATACGAGTCAAGCCGAGGGGGGGACCCTATGTGAACCCCGCGATATATGATTTAGTCGTGAAGCTCGTACATCCAACCCGCTATTGCCAACCATGCTTCTAAATCGAGTTGTTCTGGACGTGCTTCATCCCATCCTAAAGGTAGCCCTTCCTTTTCAGGTTTTGACAATAACTTCTTTGCAGTAGCACGGTATCCACTTGAGTGCCAGCCCTTTACCCTAGCAATCCTTTGTGGAGATTGGAGTAATCTGTTGCGCATTTTTTTGCGGCGTTCTTCAAAAGAAGTTGCAACAATCAACCTCGCTAGCCTTGGATTAGGCTTTGGAATCCCATCTTCCATCCTATTGATTGGATTATCGGGAGTCAACCTCACAAGTCTGCTCTGAATTTTTGGTTGAGGTTTGAATGCATGAGGTGAAACCTTGAGGTCCATTTCTGTTTTCCATTCCATTGCAGTAACCATACCCAGAGAACCCCGGCTACCTTGGCCCTCACTCATACATAATCTGATAGCGAATTCTTCTTGTAAGAGCAAAACCATAGTATGAATATTGGAGTATTGGCGTTGGTGTTGGGCCAATTTGTCAAGCAAGGGACTTGAAATTTGGTAAGGAATATTTGCTACTACTGCTGTTAAGTCTAGAGGTATTTTAAATTTCAGAGCATCAGCATTTACGAGATTAAGATTTTCATGAGAGAATACATTTTGTAAGTGTTCAAAGGAGACTTCATCAAACTCTACTGCAGTTACCTTTGCTCCGCTTTCTAGAAGTTTTACAGTCAGGCTCCCTGGCCCAGGGCCTACCTCCAATACGTGGTCATCAGGTCCAAGATTGCCAAGTTCAACAGCTCTATCGAGAACTGAATCGTCTAACAGGAAATGCTGGCCTAGGTCCTTATCTGCTTGCCGAAGAGCAAGAAGTGAATCGACCAACTCAGAGGTCGTCTGAGACGACATCAATCACACCTCCTGACGGAGAAGTAAGTCAACTAAACGAGGTTCAATTTTATTGTCTGAGATTTCTTCAGCCATTCTTTCAGCCAGTAATGTGGCACTATCAATACTACAGGATGAGTCAAGAGATGCAATGTCCTTCCATCCTTTACGCCCTCGGGTGCCAACCATCTCTCTTGCTTTGCTTGGGCCTATTCCAGAAAGTAATTCAAAGGCGTGCATCTTCAAGGACAAGTTTCCAGCCCTGTTAAAGAATGAAAGGAATGCATCAGGAAGATCAGCGATAATTTCAGCAATAACTACTGAAAGATTACTTTTTGACATATTTGACAAATCACGGAAACGAGTCATTCCGAGTGGCTCTGCAATGGCACCTCTTTGGTTAAGATCGCTGCCGAAATAAACTCTTGCGCCGATAATCTGCTTTTCTGAACCTGGTCTTTCACGAAGGCGAATTAAGTGAAGTTTATTTTCGCTAACAGCGAAGAGTACACCACTTCCAGAATGCTCGAGCACTCTTGCCCATTCCTCACCTTCGAGGGGGTCGACGTCTTCACGTTCGGAACCTGTTCTTCTTGGTTGCATGCTATTCCCCTCCATTGGGGATTGAATCAAATTACTCTACACCGATATGTTGGCGGACGATGTCAATCATCTGCTCAATTTCTCCAGCATCAACGGCGATTCTTTTGCTGGCTAGAACGGCTCTAACATCATCTGCATGAATCGGCATCATCTCTGCTAACTTGGCAGAAATTTCTGGGTATTTGGAAATTTTCTCAATTTTTGAGAAAGCATCAAACATTTGTTCGAAAACCTTTGTTTCAGTCTTGAAACCATTGCGATTGGTACTCGCTGCCCACTCAGCATGCTGAAGTGCAAGTTTTTGCTCGTAAGTTAGGAAACCACGGCGCTCTTGTGTATCTACTAGGGTGTCGCGTACGCTTGCAAAGTCTAAGAATGTCTCATCAGTCATCAAATCGCCTCAGTAAATTGGTCGCAGGTGCTCTGGGCGAGCTACTGCAGTTTTGGCCATGTTTCCATCTTTGAATTCTACAACCCAAGCAACACCTTGTTTACCTGAAATTCTACCGGTTCGACCTTGGAATCTGCGGTGTGGCATGCCCATTTGCTGGCCACCATCAAGAACGATTGCTACGATGTCTCCGATTTCGTATTGGTGCATAACACGGGTGATATTTAGACGTCCGCGCTCGCTTTTACTGCGGCGTAGAATATTGCGTGTGCCTTGTCTCTGGCCTTTGCTTCTCCTCATGGTTAACACCTCAATGCTCACTTGGAGCAAGCCGCCGACCTGACCGACCCATTTAAGCGCGCCGACGCGTCATCTCGGACTTTTCTCTCAATCTGCATGAATATCTGCAACATCTAACCAGATTACTTCACAGCGAGCCCCAAGAAGTCCAGAGACGCTTGGGTTTGTTCTGCCACTGTCCCCGTGCACGGTTTCTTTGACATAAGTTCCAGATTCACAACGCAGATTTACTTCCACTTCCGGTGCGCCATCGGTGATTTCAACAGCGATTTCTGAGACTGAAATAACGCTTCTTTTGCGGATTTTATCTGCTCTTCTATGAGCAACACGCTTTGGTGTGCGTTGGTCAAGCACGCAACCCTCCATCCCTTCAAGAATTCCTGTAATGGTTTTTGCATCTGGGAATCCAGTTGTTTTTCCTTCTAGTCTTTCGATTAGGTCAGCCTTTTTCCCGCTTTTCTTCAAGCCTTTCTCAACACATAGAGATTCTAATTCAGCCTTCTTTAACGCCTTGTAATCTACATCATCATTCTCGTCTAGGGGGTGCATTCGGAAGCGTATCCGGTAAGATTTCTCAGCCGGCGTATCCTTGATTCTTACCACTTCAGTTCTTTGTGAACTTCTCATGCTGTCTACTTCGATTGCCTCATTTGCCCCATCGTTGATTGCTGCCATTACTACATCCATGTCGATATTCCGTTTCTTTGGGTTTTTCATTTCGATGATAAATGGCCGTCCACGACCTAAGCAACGAACATCAATATCTTCTCTACCCATACCATGGAAGGCATGATCATCAGCCTCAAATAGCGGCAATAATGGATCTCCAACTAAGGATTGAACCGAGTGCTGATATTGTTGCCCAGTGCCGTCACATTTCTTGCAGCCTCTGCCCTTACAAGACCTACAAGGCCAACGTGTTTGTGGCACACCGCGCTCTAATTTTCGATAGCGTCCATAGATGTGATGGCTTCTGATATCGAGGCTGACATTCATCGTTAGAAGGTCAATTAAGGCTAATATCTCGGGCTTTTCATTGACTAACCCAATATCTGAATCTAATTCACGAAGGCATTTCGCAACTTGATCCATGAGCGCTGCTTTCAGGGGTGCTGAACCTGCAGCACCGAATCGCTTTCTCAATTGGTCTTCACTTTCAGTTTGGTCCTTCGGAAATTGTGCACCTAATTGTAAACGGCTGAATTCGTATCCTTCCAGACCACCTATGATGACTTTCGCAAGTAAAGTTGATTCTTCAAAAAGATTCTCACAAAATGGGCACCATTCCTCTCTGTTTCGAGCTCCAGCCATATTGTTGTCTCGCTCTTCAACTTGGGCTCTCAATTCGGCCCCAACCCTTACCATTTCTTGACCGATTAGTGAACGCCCACCTAAGCGACCAAGACAATAATCACAGGCGCCTATTCTGACTAAATGCTTCAGCCCTCCTGGGGCCGGTGCAGGGGGAATCTCTTGTAAGTGGGTGTCTAATTGGTCTGGTGATTTCCATTCCTCCTCTTCTTCTGTATTGCTTTCTACGACTTCTAAATCATTCCACAAATCTAGGTCAGTATTGCCAAATCCGGAATCGGCTATAGTTTCCCATTCTTCCTCATCAGCATCATTCTTGTCAGTCATTCTACATCACCGCATACCATCTTCTCGGGGTAGAACCCTGCAGAAGACAAAACAGCGGGCAGGTCATCAGTTGAAGAAACTACTCTTCTTCAGGAATAGGTTTTTCTGGTATCAAACCAATGGCTGCGGTGGTAAGAACCATACTCGCGAATAAAGACAAGGTAATCATTAGAGCGCTAAATAAACCAAAGGATGCGAACAAGCCCATCGGTGAAGAAGCAATGAGAAGGAACCCCGTTGCATCACTTGCAGCACTTCCCACTAAAGCAAGACCGCTGGCTCCACCGATGGCATACAAAGCAGCCTGCTTATTAGCCCCGGCATCTCTTTCCTCTCGATAGCGTTCTGTTACATGGATACAATAATCGATACCAACGCCCAGTGAAATCGCAGCGATAGCAACAGTCACCAAATTAAGCGAATAACCGAGGATGTAAATCAGCCCGTAAAGCCAAACCACCACCAGTAAAATTGGAATCGTAGTTAACAGTGCATGAGTAAAGGAACGGAATCCCCACCATAATACCAAAATGATGAAAACAATCCCCAAAAGCAAACTGGATTGCATCTCTTCTTGCATAGAACTTGAAGCAACATAGCGAGTTATCGGACGCTCGGTCCACATCACCCATGAAACAGGCTCATCCACGCTAAAAGACGACAATCTTTCTCGTAGTGAATCAGCAGCAGATAGGTTTGCAAAAGGACTCAAATCCTTTTCTAACTCCTTCAATGCCGGTTTCATCGAAGGAAAATCTTCTGGTCTAGTGATTCCAAATCTCAGTAACATTCGTTCATAACTTGGAGTAGTATTATCAATTGTTAACCATGGTCTTGAAGCATTGAGTTGTTGTTCGGGATAGATGTACAATGCTACTACTGAAGGGGGTATTCTAGGAACGGTATTACTAGCCGGAACCCCGTAAATACTGGCAAAACCATAGAAGAAAAGTAAGCAGCCTTTTTTGGATAAATCAGGAGTTGGAACTATTCCAGTAGTCAAGGGGCAGTTGACTCCATTTTCAACTTCAGATGAATTCCATCCAGCCGCTTCAAACGGTGTTGAATTTTCAGCCATAGAGGCGATAGTGAACCAGATTATCTCATCGATTGCATTGATGTCGACTTTCCCGCTTGGAGTTCTTGTTAATTTTGCATCGAAGAAGCTCGTATCAACAT